>CAYPPC010000066.1:0-8385 GCA_964412435.1 uncultured Paludibacter sp. | reverse complement strand
TCTTACCGTGAACATTTCTGATTTCATTAATAATCGGAATAGCCAGCTCTGGTTTGTTTTGCTCATTATACACTTCAGCTTTCATCAAAAGTACATTGGAGTATCTCATGATAGATACATTAGTAGATACTGTTGACTGGCTTTGTTCTCTCAAATCAGTAGGTGCAAATTTTCTGAACCAGTTAGGTGCATCACCATTATTTTCTAACAGCAGATCGTCATAGTCAAAACCATAAACTTTACCGGTTCCATCATTAAAGTAGTCATCTCTGAAGAACATGGAGTCATAAGCTCTTTGGTCATAACCACCGGTTGAAGATACTTTTCCCTCTTTGGTAAATACATTATAAACCATCGGACTTGGTCTGATCTCATCCCAACCACCCAGAACGGGTGAAGCAACCCACTTATGCAATACGTGCTTGTGATAGGCATTACCGTCAGTAATTGGTGTAAACTGCAGTTCAAAAATAGACTCCTTGCTATTTTTGTTAGAGCCGTCAAACATGCTCAGATAATTGGATTCCAGTGCGTAACCGGTTACATTGTTGAAAGCACTTAAAGCAAGATCTAAAAACTCCGCTTTTCTTGATGGCTCTTCATAAGCTCTTGTTAAATAAGACCATCCAAGATAAGTATAAGCCATACCGCTGGTTGCTCTTCCCACCTGAGAAGGTACCCGCTGAGCCGGCAGAACAGTTGCAGCTTTAAATTCATCGATAATAAAATCCCAAGCATCTGTTCGTGATGAGAGTGGTTTGTGTGTTTGTGACTCTGATGATAAATATTCTCCACGAACAATGATTTGCTCCCAGTTCATCAGAAGTTTAAAGTGGAAATAACCTCTCAGGAATCTGGCTTCACCGTGCAGGATTTCATAGGTGTTTTGGCTCATCGGTTTCTCAGATGTCTGCACCTTTCTGATTCCCTCCAGCGTATTGTTCACATAATTAATCCCATTATAGTTGTTCATCCAGTAATACTTAATTTCCGCCGAACCGTCGGTGTATGAGAAGTTTGACATCTCTACCCAGCCTGGGTAGTTAGCCACATCAGCACCGATTACCATAATGTCTTCTCTAAAAGTTTCCGTAACAAACTTTACTTCCGGAAGGTCATATGCATTAGTTCTGTTTTCTAACTGACCGTATGCACTTGAAAGTCCCATTTCAATATCCACAGAGTCTCTCCAAAATTTCTTGTTGGAAAAGTTGGGTGATTCCAGCTCCAGAAAATCATTACAGGAAACGAATAAGAGTGGAATTATAATTGATAATATAAAAAAGTGTTTTTTCATTTTTTCTAATTTAAATATGTTTTAAAAATCCAAATACGAGTTATTAAAATGTCAGCTGCAATCCTACAACAAAAGTACGTGTGAACGGGAAAATAAGATTATCAATACCCGTATTGAGTACGCTTCCGCGTGAGAACTCAGGATCTATACCCTGGTAAGCAGTCCAGGTAAACAGATTCTCTCCGCTGAGATACAATCTACACTTTTCGATAGACGCTTTGCTTGTAACTGTGTTTGGTAACATATATCCAATTTGCAATTGACGCAGGCGAACGAAGTCACCTTTTTCTACGTAACGGTCAGATTCACGGGTGTTCCTGTTTCTGTCACCCATGACTGCTCTTGGCATAGTTGCACCCGGATTTTCCGGTGACCACGAGTCCAGTACTGTTTTAAAAAAGTTGGATCCTGCATTCATACCTTCATACCAATATCTGTTGGCATTATAAAGCTTGTGGCCCCAAGCACTTCCTAAAAGGAGTGACAAGTCAAATCCTTTATATGCACCGTTGAATGAGAAGTTAGCCTCTAACTTAGGCATTCCCGAGCCACTAAACACCTTGTCATCATCGTTAATAATGCCGTTGCCGTCCACATCCACAAAACGGATATCACCGGCTTTAGCATTGGGTTGCATTTTCACTCCATCCTTATTTACATAACCGGTAGCTTCTGCATCTGACTGGAAAATACCGTCTGTTTTGTAAACAAAGAAGCTGGCAACCGGATAGCCTTTTAATGTTTGAGTCGGGAAGTGGTCTGTACCATAGCTAACACCCTCTCCGTAAAGCACCTCATTAGGATCTCCTTCAAGAAGCATGTTGTTTAATGTAGATAAGTTGAATCCTACATTATAATCAAATCCTTGTACTCTGTCAGCCCAGTTCAGCTCCAGTTCGAAACCTTTATTACGCATTTTTCCTACGTTAATAACAGAGTTGTAAACTCCTGCAGAAGGTGTAATTACTCTTTCAATCAGCAAATCTTCTGTTTTGTTATAATAGTAGTTTAAGGCACCGGTCAATCTGTTGTTAAGGAATACAAAGTCAACACCTGCGTTTTTCGTATCTGTAGTTTCCCAGCGCAGGTCGTTGTTCTGCAGATAAAGGAAACTTCCTCCCATCCATGGTGAACCACCTTGTACATAACTCATCCATTGAGTATTGCTCTGAGTGAGTGTTTGTTCGAAACCATAATAACCTAAAGCTTTCTCATTACCTAAACGTCCCCAGCTAAATCTGAGTTTAAGACTGTTGGTAAAGTCATTCTGGAAAAATTCTTCTTCACTGATTCGCCATCCAAGAGCTACTGAGGGGAAATACCCCCAGCGGTTGTTGGCTCCAAACTTAGAGGAACCGTCACCACGTAAGGTACCCTGGAACAAGTATTTACCTGCATATGAGTAGTTGAGGCGTCCAAAGAAAGAGGCACGTCTGTATTCGTATGGCAGACCACTGTTGTCACCTCCGCTGAAGGTACCACCCAAACCTGCGTTGATAGTTGGTGAGTTTGGATCCGGGAAACCGGCCGGCTCATCAACACCTTCAACAGTTTTCTTACCCTCTACTCCAACCCATGAACCATCCATGCGATCGGCCATAATTGATGAACCGATAATAGCATTAATGGAGTGATCATTGAAATCCTGAATATAATTCAATGTATTATCAAACAACTGCTGACTCCAGTAAGAGTGTGAGTTTTGATTATAGGGATACAATACAGGTGACTTATAATCACTCACATAACTGGGTGTATGTGATTTTGAGTTGGAATAATATCCAGAGTAAGAGTATGCGGAAGTGAACTTCAGATTATCCGTAAGATTCAATCTCAACGAGATATTGGCACCCATATCATAATATTGTGATTTTGATTTTCTAAAGTGGTTATCCGCTGCAACGTTTCTGTTACTTGGCAACTGCAGGTCTGTGTTTTCAAAGCTCATATTTGCCAATCCGAAACCGGAAGGCTGATCTTCGTCATAAACCGGGATTAAAGGAGAAATCATATACATTTCTTTCAAAGAATACTGCGGTTGCTCACTTTTAGTCAGTTTCAGCAATGTGTTCGCATCCAGTTCAAGAATACCTTTTCTGATATTTAATTTGGTACGTGCATTATCCTGAACATAACGGTTACCGAGGAACACACCCTTATCATCAGCATGGTTATAAGAAATTGAGTAATTGGCAAAATCAGAACCTCCGCGCACACTTACATTGTAGTTTTGTACAAAGCCGTTGCGAAGCATCACATCCTGCCAATTGGTATTAGCACCCGGATTTCTCAGGTTTCCGTTAGCATCTAAAAAGCTAAGATAATTGGGTTTTGTATAGCTTCCTCCACCTGCAATAGCATTGTCATACATCCGGTTATGAATCATCATATACTCAGCTGCATTAAGCATTTCGAACTGATTGGCTACTGTGTTAAATGTAAGATAGGTATTTACATCAATTTTGGTTTCACCTTTTTTACCATTTTTGGTAGTAACAAGAACAACACCATTAGCGGCTACTGAACCATAAATTGCTGCAGCAGCACCGTCTTTTAAAATCTCTAATGATGCAATGTCGTTGGGGTTAACTGTAGTGATGTCACCGGGAAATCCGTCAATAATATACAGAGGAGTATTTGAGCCCATTGTAGTTATACCACGAATTTTCACACTTACACCTGCGCCCGCATTACCTCCTGATTTCAGGATATTTACACCGGCTACTTTACCCTGAAGAGCTTCTGCCGGGTTGGTAGTTGCTCGGCTGGCCAACTCATCTACGTCAACAGATGAAATTGCGCCGGTGAGGTCACTCTTTCGAAGTGTTCCGTAACCGATAACAACCATTTCATCAAGAGTTCTTACGTCTTCTTCAAGAATAATATTAATATGTGTTCTGCCATTTACCGGGATTTCCTGTGTTTTATAACCAACATAAGAAATTACCAGTACAGAGTTTGAAGGTACCTCCAAAGTGAAGTTTCCGTCAAAATCTGTCAGAATTCCATGCGTTGTCCCTTTTTCTACAACACTGGCTCCAATAATAGATTCATTCGCGTCACTCTTTACCGTTCCAATGACCTGGCTTCTCTGTGCATTAGTAACTGTTGCAAATAAAGTGAACAGTACAATTAGCTGCAAGATCTTTGATCCTCTTAAAAAGAATTTGTTTTTCATGCAATAATAATGTTTTAGTTTAAATTAATTGATTTGTGTTTGTCTTTATATTCAAAGTCACAACAAAAGAATGAAACTATAATTACTTCATCAACTATTTTCTCCTAAAAATATACTACATTTTGTGATTATTTTATTTTTTAATGTCTACATTTATATTTTACACATGCTGATTATCAGCACATTCACACATATAAACCCCTACATTTAGACTAATTCTTCTTTTTACGCAAGTAAAGAAAGTAATACATTCCCAATATTCTGTGTAATTAAATCAAAACAGCCTGTATTTTTCGATCAAACAGCTGAGACACATCTGATCTCAGCCTATTATTCGCATCTGAAAGTATAAAAAGATTATTTACATCGGTTTATTCTCACTAAAACACAAATATGAACACTTTAACCCGATTCTACTCTATTTTTTTACAGTTTGAGAAGTTCTTTTTACATATCAGGAAATCAAAGTGATTTATTATTTATAATTTTATCCCGGAAATCTAATCCTTAGAAAGTGTATAGGGTAAACTCTCATATTTGTTTTTATTCTTAATACATACACTGCCATAAAAGCTAAGGTTTTCCCCTAAAACTGTGACAGTATCTCGCTTAGGTCTTTCCTTTTAGTAATAGGCAATATCCTGGCAGCCAGAAAATCACAGTAGATTAACCGGAAACATTAACCTAAAATACGATAGGTCGATTGACCAGTCCCGGTGTATTTCTAACTAAACGCTAGAAATACACCGGTTTTGTTTGACTTCAACCCGTGGAGACTAATGGTATCCAAAAATGAAAACGGTGAGCATTTCTCTCGAATTGCTCACCGTTTCTCATTTATTAAACTTCAATGTTGTCAGAATTTATACCCAAAACCAAGATTCAGGTAAATATTGTGCAAGGGGAAGGAGATAGCTGTAAAATCTTTAACGAAGAGATCATTAAAGTCGTAGTCCAGGTGAGAAAATAGCACAAAATGCTTTCTCAAAGACCACTCAGCACCAATTTGGGCTCCCCACTGCACCTTTCTGATGGATTCAGAAAAGTCATAAGCAGCCTGACTTTCTCCATCAAAAACAATTCTTTCCCCGGTGGCATCACCCAACCTAAAGACTCCATCGCTGACATAACCCGAGAAATGAGGGGTCAGCACAAAAGATACATGAGGACCGGCGTAAAGTGACCAGCGGTCTGATAGTTTATAGGTCATAGAGACAGGAACTGTCAGATAGCTGTTCTCTACACGCGTTTCCACCAATCCGGTGAAAACACCCTTCATATGCAGCTTGTCAAGAATTACCTCTGTTTTATAGTTTTTTACCTGCGCCCGGGTCTCCATACCTTTGCTGTGGGCATAAACACCCAAACGTACTCCCCAATCACTCTCATCACCCAGCCATTTGGTAGCAGAAGCACCGAGGCCCAGCTGCAAATTGGGATTATAACTCTCAATCTTTCTTATTTCAACCGGCATATTAATCGGAGCACTTCCACCAATACTGAAATGAGCATTCAGCTCATAATCCATATTAGTATTGAAAAAATGGCGCTTTTTACTGTTTTTGCCTGAAGCAGACAACGCCGAGACAGACAGCAACAAAAAAGCAGTCATCAGAAAGATGGTTTTTTTAATATAGTTCATATCTTGATAATTTACCGCCCAATTAGTCGGCTAAAACAATCTCTACTTCATCGATCCAGAGTGCACTACCGACCGCTCCGTTAAAATAAGCTCCCTCTATACTGGATGAGAATACAATAGTAAACATATACTCTTTGGATGAGCTGAACGACTTACCTTCCACATTTTCAAATTTGATTTCAAAAGGAGTCCACTCGTCAGTTTCCACTCTTTGCGCATCACTTAGTCTGGCAACACTCACAATACGACTGTCGGTAAACTCATGATCCCCTCTAAGGAAATTATCTTCTTCTGATTTCTCAAACAGAATAGCATACGCATCCCAGGTATCTTTTTCAAGCGCGGATGGTTTTTTATTAACCTTAAATTTCGGTCCGGCTTTATACTTGAAATAAGCTTTCATAGCTACAGGAGCAGTTAAGTAAGTGTAAGGTTGTCCAAACTTAGTGGAACCCAGCGGGTCCGCAGGATCTAATTCAAACTCACCCAAAAACAAGTTACCGGCAGCTAAGGGTGAACCCATAAACGCACCCAAAACACCGGTTGATTTGGTCTGCATTTTTACTCCTTTTCCTGAAAAACCGTTATCTACCTGTGCTGTAGGATATACCGCCGGCGTAAACTCCTCGCCTTCTTCGAGTAGAGTTTCAGCCAGCATGTTGTAACCATGATTTCCGGAGTCCCAGTCTCTTTTCAGACTTCCGTTACCGAGCGGAGTGAAAAATTTGTGATAATTACCTGTTGGATTAGTGGTTTTAAACACCTCTACATCTTCAAAAGAGTAGCTGGTTAACACACCTCTGTCAACAAAAAACCTAACTGTGTATGTTTTTTTTGATTGCCCATTCTCAGAAATTACAACATACTCCTGTGGCGTTGAGAAATCAAGCTCAGTTCCGCTTTCGGGGGAGATAATCGCTCCGCTTGAAATTAAAAATGTGGGCGCAAAAAGATAAGAATTATCCCCGGGCTCTTCAATCAGCCTGAATATAATTTCATCATTTTTTACTGTGGGTTGCGTGATAAGCAGTGACTCTGCATTTTCAATACTGGCTGTAATAATGTCAGCTTCTACGTTCAGATCCTCTTCTTTAATACATGAGGTAAACAAAAGTCCGGTGATTACCAGACTTACGGATAGTAATTTTCTAAATTGTCTCATAAAATGTGATTTGAAAAATAGCTTTACCGGAAGCATTCACACACTCCGCAATAAAGGCTATTGCTTTTAATTAATACTTTGTTTTTTATAGTTTTACGTTTATATTTCTTTTTCTCAAATGGGCCGCAAAGGTAACTATAACTTCACCGGGAAACTCTTAACTTAAACGAATATGTGTTTAATTAGTCTACATAATAGTGTTTTTTAAGATTCTCAGTGTACCTATAACTATAATCCTGCTTTTCTATCTGCTTTGAAGATCTACGGCTTGCATAAAGTTACATCCTACTGCAAAATGAGTGCCACTCTTCGACTCTGCCACATAGCAAGACAGCGCTGAACAGTATTGTTAAAGAGAACGGATGAGCCGCTCTCGCTCAACATTAATAATAAAGGAGTTACATTTTAATATGAGTAAATTTCATCCTCTAAAATGACAATAAAACACACAAAGTCTTTCAAATTGCAAATCTTTGTATAAACATCGAAAACAATTATCAAATTGCTTGCAAAAGACGCTAAAAGTTAGTACTTTTGCAAAAAATTTAGAGAAGACTACTAACAATTTAAATTAAAAATAAAATGGTAAGTTACAAAGAGTTAGGATTGGTGAACACCAAAGAGTTGTTCCAAAAAGCCTTTGATGGTAAATATGCTACTCCTGCATTTAACTTCAACAATATGGAGCAGTTGCAGGCGATTATTTCTGCATGTGTTGAAACAAAATCACCTGTGATTCTTCAGGTTTCAAGCGGTGCCCGCAAATATGCTAATCAAACATTGCTTCGCTATATGGCACAGGGTGCTGTTCAATATGCAAAAGAACTGGGTTATGAAATTCCTATCGTTCTGCACCTCGACCACGGTGACAGCTTCGAGCTTTGCAAAGATTGTATCGACAGCGGTTTCTCCTCTGTAATGATCGACGGCTCACACCTCCCGTATGAAGAGAACGTAGCACTGACCAAACAAGTGGTAGAATATGCACACCAGCACGGTGTAACCGTTGAAGGTGAGCTGGGTATCCTGGCTGGTATTGAAGATGATGTTGTTGCTGAGCACAGCACATACACTGAGCCCGACGAGGTGGTTGACTTTGTTACCCG
>CAYPPC010000065.1:0-12529 GCA_964412435.1 uncultured Paludibacter sp. | reverse complement strand
TATCATGATTGAGATGATAAAAAAAGAGATCGTCAACCGGATGGATGATAAAAACGGTTTTATTTTTGATGGTTTTCCACGCACCGTTGCCCAGGCTGAAGCCATGGAAAATCTATGCAGCAATCGCGGAGGTGAAATCAATCTGCTGCTCAGACTTCATGTGAAAAAAGAGGAGCTGATTAACAGGTTGCTTAGCCGGGGTCAGCGTGAAGGCAGAAGCGACGACAGTCTCGAAATTATCAATAATCGCCTGGAGATTTACACCAACCAGACCAAACCGGTTATCGACTTTTACGCTGAAAGAGGTAAAAGAGTGCAAGTTGAGGGTATAGGTACGGTGGATGAGGTCTTTGACAGAATCTCAAAGGCGATCGACGAAAAGTTGAATAAATAGCAACTCATTTTTATTTTGTATATTTACCGCTCAACCGGTAAATTTTATTATTTCAGATGTCAACAGGTTCAAATTTTGTAGATTACGTAAAGATTTATTGCCGTTCTGGCAAAGGCGGTGCGGGTTCAGCACACCTTCACCGGGCTAAATATCTGCCCAAAGGCGGTCCCGACGGGGGGGATGGCGGCCGGGGCGGACATATCATTCTGCGCGGTAACAAGCATCTCTGGACGCTGATTCATCTGAAATATGCGCGCCATATTTTTGCCCGTGACGGCGACCCAGGTTCCCGCAACCGAAGAACCGGTAAGGATGGAGAGGATCAGATTATTGAAGTTCCCCTCGGCACCGTGGTTTATGATGGTGAGAACGGTGAGTTTTTGACTGATGTCAAAGAGCACGGACAGGAAATTATCATCCTGAGAGGCGGTAAGGGCGGCAAAGGAAACTGGCATTTCAAATCATCTACTAATCAGACACCCCGCTATGCACAGCCGGGCGAACCGCGCTTAGAGCAGACGCTGATTCTTCAGCTGAAAGTGCTGGCCGATGTGGGACTGGTGGGTTTCCCCAATGTTGGGAAATCGACCCTGCTATCTGTAGTTTCTGCTGCCAAACCGGAAATTGCCGATTACCCGTTCACCACCTTAGTACCCAATCTTGGAATTGTCTCCTACCGCGACAGCCGTTCGTTTGTTATGGCCGACATTCCCGGAATCATAGAGGGTGCATCCGAAGGCAAAGGGCTGGGTTTAAGGTTCCTGCGACACATCGAACGAAACTCCATATTACTTTTTATCATTCCGGCCGACAGCAAAGACCTGAATGAAGAGTATAATATTCTATTGAGTGAACTGGAGAAATATAACCCACACCTGATCAACAAACAGCGAATTCTGGCCATATCAAAGAGTGATATGCTCGACGAAGAGCTGATTGAAGAGATGGAAAAGGAGCTTCCTGAAGATATAAAAGCTGTATTTTTCTCTTCCGTTACCGGCATGGGTATCAACCAGCTGAAAGATATGATCTGGAGCGAACTGAACAGCGATTACTACGAAGATGAGCTGGAGGTTGTTTACCGTCCGATGGAAATTGAGCAGATTGAAGAGCCAGAAACGGAAACTGAAGAGGATCCTGACTCTGAATGGGATCTGCCGGTTGACTACTGGGACGACGAAGAGGAAGATTTAAGCAAATATAAAGGAGTCGGCTGGGACGAACAGGATGAAATCGGAGAGGATGGTGAGTAAATCAGAGATAAAAATCATCACTTACCCTGTATTGAGCCGGTTTCCGGCTCTTTTTAATTTCACAAGCACCCGAAATGGTGGAGTAAGCAGCGGTAATTTTTCTTCGCTGAATCTGGGACTTTACACCGATGATAAAGCGGATAATATTGATAAAAACTTCCTGGTATTTTTCAATCACGTTGAGCTGATCTCCGAAAAGAATATTTTCCTGCCCTATCAGACACATGAAGATAAGATTGTAAAGATTGACGACGCTTTTATCAGCAGCAGCCGGGAAGAGCAGCAAAAACTGCTTCATGGAGTGGATGCGCTGATTACCAATCTGCCACAACAATGCATAGCAGTCACTACTGCTGACTGTGTTCCTATTTTACTTTATGATCCGGTTCAAAAGGCACTGGCAGCCATTCACGCCGGTTGGCGTAGTACCCGCCTGCATATAGTCAGAAAGACAGTTGAAGCCCTTCAAAAAGAGTATCAAAGTAAACCGGCGGATATAGTTGCTGCTTTCGGGCCTTCCATTTCAGCTAATTTTTACCGGGTGGGAAGAGAGCTTTTTGATGAGTTTGAAAAGGCCGGCTTCGACCACTCAAAAATCTTTTTCCAAAGAGACGATGACCTCCATTTAGATCTTTGGACAGCCAACCGGACAGAGCTTGAAAAAGCGGGTGTTCGGAGTGAGAATATTGAAATTTCCGGCAGATGTACTTACCTGGAAAATGAGCTTTTCTTTTCGGCACGCAAGCAGGGCATCAGCTCCGGCAGAATTATCAGCGGAGTGATGCTCAAAGAGTAAATTACCGGATTAATCCAGTTTTTCAAGCAGTTTTTCCAGATCTTCATCAATTTCACCCAATTGCTTTTTACAAATTTCAAGCAGTTGGGCAGCACGGTTGACCTGTTTGGTTACTAAGTCCGGATTAAACTCCTCATTAGTTTCAAGCGACTCCAGAATGGTTTCCAGTTCGGCAAAAGCCTCAGAATAAGTTATTTTTTTAGCCATAGTTTCAATATTTATTCATTGGAGAAATGTACCAGCACATCGCGGTAAGAGTTAAAAATCTTCGATTTTGAAACAAAACCGAGATATCGTTTATCATCGTCAACAACCGGCAGATTCCAGGCACCCGAGTCTTCAAACACCTGCATCACCTTCTCCATGGGCATATTATGATTAATAATAGCGGGGGCTGCAATCATCAGTTCACCCATGGTGTAGCGGTCGTAAAGCTCCGGCCTGAACATGATATTGCGCACCTCATCGAGCAACACAATGCCCATAAAACGACGACTCTCTTTAGCAACCACCGGGAAGATATTACGTCTCGATTCGGAGATAATTTTTATCAGCTCACCCAAAGTCACGTCAGGCGTAAGCTCCACCAGATCAGTCTCAAGCACATTCTCCATCTTCAGCAAAGTAAGTACAGCACGGTCTTTATGGTGCGTTATCAATTCGCCGCGCTGTGCCAGGCGCACTGCGTAGATATTGTGTTTCTGAAACAGACGAATAGTCATAAACGAGGTGAGCGACACAATCATCAGACTCATAAAGAGATGATAACTTCCGGTGAGCTCTGCGATCAGGAATATACCGGTCAGCGGCGCATGCATCACCCCGGCCATCAGTCCCGACATACCGGCCAGGGCAAAATTAGATGTAGGAGCAGCAATCCCCAGCATTCCCATGCCAGTGGCCACCACAAAACCGGTGAGACTACCTATGAAAAGCGAAGGAGCAAAAATACCACCTACCCCACCCGGACTGTTGGTTGAAGAGGTTGCCACAATCTTAAATGCAACAATGAGAGTCAGGTAAGCTATAATCACCCAGGCATTATCCGACATACCGGCAACAAAACTGCGCTCCAGAACTGCCTCTGTGTTTCCATTGAGCAAAGCCTCAATAATTTGATAACCTTCACCGTAAAGCGGAGGGAAAAGGAATATCAGTACTCCAAGTGCCACACCCCCAACCATCAGTTTTGCTACGGGAGATTTTATTCCCCGGTATAATTTTTCCAGGTAGGTCATTCCGTGGCTGAAATAGAGCGCCACAAAACCGCAGATAATACCGAGAACGATCAGTTGCGGAATGCCCGAAACGTGAAAAGCTTCATAGCTCGTAAACTGAAACATAAATGAACTTCCGGTGAGGAAATACGAAAGGGAAGCTGCTGTTACAGAAGAGATTAAAAGCGGTGTAATGGAGGTGAGAGTCATATCGAGCATCAGCACTTCCAGGGTAAACACCACTCCGGCAATAGGCGCTTTGAAAATTCCGCTCACAGCCCCCGCAGCTCCGCAACCAATCATCAGCATCAGGGTTTTCTGGTCCATCTTGAAAAATTTCCCCAGATTGGAACCGATGGCAGAACCGGTAAGTACAATTGGCGCCTCCGCTCCCACAGACCCCCCAAATCCGATAGTGACTGCACTGCCCACCAGTGACGACCACACATTATGCAACTTGATAATTGATTTGCGCTGTGATATGGCAAAAAGAATCCGGGTCACCCCGTGACTGATATCGTCCTTAACCACATATTTTACAAAAAAGTAGGTGAGCGTAATACCGATTGATGGAAAAAGCAGGTACCAGTAGTTCACCTCCTCGGTAGGGAACTGGCTGGTGAGCAAGCGTTGTATCAAATGGATGGCAGTTTTTAGCAAAACGCTGGCCAACGAAGCAAGCACGCCCACAATAAAACTTAAAATCAGTATAAAGTTACGTTGCGGAATGTGACGCTCACGCCACTCCAGCATTTTGATATATCTATTATTGGCTGTTAACATTGAATACAAAAGTAAAACAAAATGTTCAGGCTAAAGTTGCCGTTTGGCTACATTCCTTTTCCTTTAAACAAAATCTCCAGGGTCGAAATAATTATTTTCGCATCGGTCATCAAGTTCATATTTTCCAGATAAACAATATCGTAATTGAGTCTCTCGATCATCTTTTCGATGGAATCGGAATAGCCGATTTTTATCGGTCCCCAGGAGGTAAGTCCCGGTCTCAACCGGTAAATCAGGCAGTAATAAGGTGCCTGTTCGATAATTTTATCTACATAGTATTTACGTTCGGGACGCGGGCCCACAATACTCATATCCCCTTTAATCACATTAATAAACTGAGGCACTTCGTCGATCCGGTATTTGCGGAGCGTTCTGCCCACCCCGGTTATACGCCGGTCATCCGGACTGCTCAATTTGGGCACACCTTTTTCTGAATTCTGGTACATGGTACGCAGTTTCAGCATATTAAATTCCTTGCCGTGCATCCCCACCCTGCTCTGCCTGTAGAGTACCGGCCCTTTGGAATCGAGCTTAATGGCAATAGCATAATAAAGGAGCAGAGGCGACAACACAATCAGCGCCGCAACAGATGAAGTGATATCAAATGTGCGCTTCACACACAACTCCCAGTCACTCATAGTAGGATTGGTGACACTCACAAGCGGTCGCACACCATGCCGTTGATAACGTACCTTTCCCGTAAGAATTTCATAAAGACGCGGCGTAAAGTGTATCTCTACATTATAGAAAAAGAGCATATTGATAATGTCAAATATTTTGACATCACTGCTATCATCCAGTGCCACCACTACCTCCTGCACATCATACTCTTCGATTACCCGGCCGGCATCCTGCAAACTGCCCAGTATCAACTTCTCATCCACTACAGGCGAAGCCGGTGCTACTCTCAGAAAACCGGTTACCGTATTATATTTTTGCAATCTTTCAATCTCTTCGGCCAGTTTGGCAGCATTTTCTCCGGTGCCAACAATCAGCGTATTACTGGTCCATCTTTTAGAAAGAAATTTCTTACGAATAATTCCGCTGTGAATCAGTCTGACAAATAGTGTGGCCGAAAACATCAGGATAATCAGCACCAGCAATGAATAGTAATAGTACTTATAACTCACAACAATATCATCGAGCAGCAGGGCAAAAAAGATAATAATAGAGATGATTACCGTAGAGATAAGCGTGGTGAAAATCTCGGCAAAGCGTGACTCCTTGATTGGATTGACATAATACCCGGTGAGATAGTGAATAAATATTGCTAAAACAGGAAAAAGTGCCAGGGTGCGGTAGTAGTTGTAGTTGGGCACAAAAATGGTGATATTCTGAAACATCACACCATCATTGACCACCCTTCTGAATATCATAAACAGAACCCACACAACGAAAGCTGCTACCAGATCCCAGAAAATATATTTATAAATTTCGTGTTTTCTGTTCATTGACGTATAATCTCAAATTCGTTTTTCACACTCAGCTTAATAATTGAACTTGGTTTTACCTTACCGGTTTCATTTTGTCTCTGTTTTACCACATAATCAACTGCCTCGATGATCTCCTCTGAGATATCTGCAAATACAGCTGCCGTTTTTTCACCGCTGATATTGGCAGAGGTAGAGACAATCGGTTTTTTAAATCTTTCGCACAGTTTCTTTGAAAAGGATTCAGCCGTAACCCGAATACCGATGGTTCCATCCTCAGCCAGCAGATTGGGCGCCAGGTTGCGTGCACCGGGATATACAATGGTGAGCGGTTTGTCGCTCACTTCAATCAGATCCCAGGCCATCTCAGGCACCTCTTCCACATAGGCCTGCAGCTTGGCAGGTGAATCCAGTAAAATCAGCATAGAGCGTGTTTCAGCCCGTTTTTTTATTTCATAGATACGTTGAACCGCCTTTTCATTGGTGGCATCACAGCCCAGACCCCAGATGGTGTCGGTAGGATAAAGAATTACCCCGCCATTATGCAGCACATCCAGCGCCTGCTTTAAGTCATCGTGCATATAGAGTTGATTGTTTTTGATAAAAACGTGAGAAATGCAAATTTGTTTCAAAATTAAAAACATTATTTGATGTTTCCTAATTTATTTTTATGAAAAAACAATTTGCTGTTTGCTTAATTCAGGAATAGTAATTAGATTTGTATTCATCAAATCAGTATAAAAATGGCAAATCAAGCAAAAGAGAGCAGCAGTTTATTCCCGCAGGAGAGTTTGATCCGGGAGCTTACAGGCCATCCGCGCCTCTCTATCGGCATTCCTAAGGAGAATGGTCAGGTTGAAACACGTCTTGCACTCACTCCCGAAGGGATTGAAATTATCTCCGAGGAGAAGCACAGCATATATGTTGAGAGTGGTGCCGGTACTCCGGTTGCATACAGCGATATGCAATACAGTGAAGCGGGAGCCTACATAGTCAACAACAAGGCCGATGTGTATGGAGCTGATATCGTGATGAAAATATCGCCACCTACACCGCAGGAGCTGGAGCAGATGCACGACCGCTCCACCATTTTCTCCACCTTGCAGCTGAGCAACCTCTCCCGCGAAGCGATTCAGGTGATGATGCGTAAAAAGATGAACGTTTTTGCCTATGAGCTGATTAAAGATGACCAGGGAGGATTTCCCATCATCAACACCATTGCTGAAATTGAAGGCAACACCGCCATTGCGGTTATTTCTGATCTGATGAGCAACGAGCGGGGCGGAAAAGGCATTCTGTTGGGAGGAGTAGCCGGAATTTCGCCGCCCGAAATTGTAATATTGGGTGCCAGTATGACCGGCGCTGTTGCCGCCCGCGCAGCACTCGGACTGGGTGCGATGGTGAAAATTTTTGATCATGATATTAATAAACTAAGAAAAATACAGCAGGATCTCGGCAGACAGATATTCACCTCAGTGATTCATCCCAACGTGCTTTTTAAGGCACTCTCTTCGGCTGATGCAGTCATCGGGAATCTGAGATATATTCATGGGTCCGAACCCTTTATGGTTTCTGATGAATTGGTGAAAACCATGAAAAAGGGCGCGATTATTGTTGATTTAAGTGTAGATCAGGGGGGATGTTTCGAAACTTCGGAGTGCCGTACCCTTTCCAATCCCGTTTTTGATAAATTCGGGATTATTCACTACTGCGTTCCCAATATTTCTGCACGGGTTGGGCGCACCTCTTCCATGGCCATCAGCAATGTGATGACGCCGCTTGTATTAAAGCTGGGTGAGTCGGGAAGTTTGCGGCATGCAGTGTTGGAGAATATAGGTTTACGTCACGGTGCGTACGTTTACAACGGTGTGATGGTCAACCATCTTATTGGCGAGTATTATGATGTACCGTCGCATGAGATCGGACTTTTTCTGGCCGGTTATTAGTCCCATTTGAACTTCGGCGTTTTTCCTTTTAAGTATTAAAAAGTAATGGCAGAGACTAAAGTTATAGCACAAATCGATGACGAGCAGATTATCCAGGAGCAATTTGAAGAGTTGCTTCAATCTTATGTCAACTCGAATCATCGCAAGAAGGTAGATCTGATTCGTAAAGCCTTCAATTTTGCCCACAGCGCACACAAAGGTTTGAGGCGCCGTTCGGGTGAACCATATATTTTGCACCCGATTGCCGTGGCCAGAATTGTTATTGATGAGATCGGGCTCGGCTCCACCTCCATCTGTGCAGCCCTGCTCCACGATGTGGTGGAAGATACAGAATATACCTACGAAGACATTGAGAATCACTTCGGCACCAAGATTGCCAGAATTGTAGAAGGGCTGACTAAAATTTCGGGCGGAGTGTTTGGCGCTGAGGCTTCAGCACAGGCAGAGAACTTTCGGAAGTTGCTGCTCACCATGTCGGACGATATTCGGGTGATTCTGATTAAAATTGCCGACCGACTGCATAATATGCGAACGCTCGGTTCCATGCCACCTGCCAAACAGTACAAAATTGCCGGAGAAACGGAGTATATCTACGCTCCTCTGGCCCACCGACTCGGACTTTTCCGGATTAAAACGGAGTTAGAGAATCTCAGTTTCAAATATGAGCATCCGGAAACCTTCCATCAGATAAAACAGAAATTAGAATTAGAACGTGAGAATCTGGACAAATTCTACGAAGAGTTTTCTATACCTATTTTCGACAAACTGACCGAACAGGGTTATCAGTTTGAACTAATGAAGCGTATCAAATCAGTCTTCTCGATTTGGAATAAAATGACTAAACGCAGCATTCCGTTTGAGGAGGTGTACGATATCCTGGCTCTGCGTATTATTTTTGAGCCGAAACCGGAAATTGATGAAGCTGTGCAATGCTGGATGATATATTCAGCCATTACATCCATCTACAAACCGCACCCGGAGCGCATCCGCGACTGGATCAGCACTCCCAAGGCCAATGGTTACGAGGCCTTACACCTGACGGTGATGACCCCTGCCGGACGCTGGGTGGAGATTCAGATCAGGAGCCGCCGCATGCACGACATCGCCGAACGCGGACTGGCTGCACACTGGAAATATAAAGCGGGAAGCAAGGAAGAGACAGAGTCGGAACTGGACAAATGGCTGAAAACAGTGAAAGAGCTGCTTGAAAACCCGGAGCCCAACGCTATTGACTTTCTGGATACTTTCAAACTGAACCTCTTTTCATCTGAGATATTTGTGTTTACTCCGAAAGGAGATATTAAAATTATGGCCAAAGGGGCCACCGTGCTTGACTTTGCCTATAATGTGCATACCGAAATTGGCAATCAGTGTATTGCTGCCAAGGTGAACCATAAATTGGTTCCGCTGAACCACAAACTGAGTAGTGGTGACCAGGTGGAGGTGCTGACCTCAAAAACACAGGTACCTCAAAAAGAGTGGCTTGACTTTATCACTACGGGACATGCCAAATCGAAGCTTCTTAACTACTTTAAGAAAGAGGAGAAGAAGAATATTGCTGACGGTGTTGAAAAGTTAGAGCAGTTTTTTGAAGATAACAAGCTTCAGAACAAGCATGAAAACATAAAAATCATTCTGGATCATTTCAATCTTGCAGAACCCAACGAACTCTTTATTCAATTAGGCAAAGATCTGATTAAACCGGAAGAGCTTTTAACACCATTTGAGAAGCCGAAGTCGCCCAATATCATCACGCGCCTGTGGCGAAATCCATTCGCCAGCACAGCAGGCGAAAAACCGGAGAAAAAAGAGAAGGAAGCGGAGGTTGAAGCTGTGGCTGAAAGCAGAGAAGAGAAGAAATTTGACTTCAGAAAAACCTATAAACTCAACGAACTGCACGCCGGACGATCCTACGAACTGGCCGCCTGCTGCCACCCGATACCGGGCGATGACATTCTCGGCTACGTAAATGATGATCAGATGATTGTGGTACACAAGCGTAACTGCAGGCTGGCCAACATGATCAAAGCCAACTTTGGCAACCGGCTGGTCAATGTAGAATGGGGGGCGCATCAGTCGCAGATTTTTGTGGAGAAACTGGAGATTGCCGGTATTGATAAATCCGGGTTGCTGATTGAGATTCTGCGGGTGATTTCCGAAGAGAACAATGTCAACATTCACCGGGTTTCGGTGGAGGCTGAGAAGGGTATTTTCAAAGGATTTTTTGAGGTCTTTGTGGCCGGTACGGATGACATTGACAATCTGATCAAAAACATCCTGACCATACCTGAAGTGAGCACAGTGCACCGCCTGCAACATGAATCTGCAGATGACGGTGCGGAGGAGTTAACATAAATCAACCGCAGGCTGTTTTATCTGTTAAACTAAACTAATATGCCCTTTTTATTTCATCGAAACAGGCAGGGATTTGTTTTAATGAACAAACATGTTTAGTCAACTTATAAAATAAAAAACAAAATGAAAAAACGAATTAGTGTTTCTAAACTGGAGCCAAAATCGTATGAACCGCTGGTGGCTACAGAAAAATATCTGGAGAATAGTGATTTGGATTATCTTCTGCGGGAGTTAATCAAAATACGTGTTTCACAAATTAATCACTGCGCCTATTGCCTTGACATGCACACCCGGGATGCACGTGCTGCCGGTGAGAGTGAGAAGAAACTGCATTTAGTAGCAGCCTGGCATGAGAGTCCGCTATTTAGTGCGGCCGAGCGTGCCGCGCTGGCACTGGCCGAAGAGATTACTCACATTTCTGTTAAAGGAGTGAGTGACGAAACTTATGAAGAGGTTCGGGCTCACTACAGCGACAATCAGGTGGCTCAGCTGATCATTCTGATTTGTCAGATTAACACCTGGAACCGCATTGCTGTTTCGACCCACATGCTTCACCCGATGTAAAATTTAATCGAATAATATAAACTGGGAGACCGACAGGTTTCGTTTCTAAAATCTATTTATTTCCAATGTTAAAAACAACTTTAATTATTATTGCCATTGTTGCTGCAGCGTTTCTTCTGCTGGTATTCTATGCTAAACGAAAATTTAAGAATCTGCCTGAAGTGGATGCCAACGCCAACATTCTGCAATTGACAGAACAAAACTTTAATCATCAGATCAAAAACAGGTTGGTGCTGGTAGATTTTTGGGCTACCTGGTGTGCGCCATGTAAAATGATGTTGCCCATTCTCAATGACGTTACTGAAGCCGCTGACGGCAAATTTTTCGTAGCTAAAGTGGATGTGGATCAGAATCCGAAACTGGCGCAAAAGTATGGAGTTCGCAGTATCCCTACCCTCGTTGCTTTCAAAGATGGCAAAGAGGTGGGACGTTATGTAGGTGTGAAAACCAAAAACTTTTTACTGGGTGAAATGAAGAAGTTTTAGACTTTGGAATAATCAATACAAAAAACTCAGCTGCACAGTAGTACAGCTGAGTTTTTTGTATTATATCATTTCGGATTTTAGTAAATCTCACCCTTGGCAGCCATTAGCGTATTGCGTAAAAGCGATACAATGGTCATGGGGCCTACTCCACCGGGTACCGGTGTGATATAGGATGATTTGGCAGCCACTTCGTCAAACTTCACATCACCCGAAAGGCGGAAACCACTTTTGGTTTTATCGCTCGGCACACGTGTTGTTCCCACGTCGATAATCACTGCACCCTCCTTCACCATATCGGCGGTCAGGAATTCCGGCATACCCAGGGCAGCAATAATAATATCTGCCTGCAGGGTCATCTCCTTCAGATTTTTGGTGCGGCTGTGGCAAACAGTAACTGTGGCATCACCCGGAACTGCTTTTTGCATCATCAGCGAAGCAACCGGCTTACCCACAATATTACTGCGGCCGATCACCACACAGTGTTTTCCCTGAGTGGGAATTTCATAACGCTTCAGAAGCTCCATAATGCCCGAAGGTGTAGCAGAAACGTAGCAAGGCAGCCCAATAGACATGCGCCCTACGTTGATCGGATGAAAGCCATCCACATCTTTTTTATAATCGATAGCCTCAATCACTTTCTGTTCTGAAATATGTTTGGGCAGCGGCAGCTGAACAATAAAACCATCCAGTTCAGGATCTTTGTTTAACTTCTCAATCTCAGCCAGAAGTTCCGCTTCGGTAATATCATCTTCAAAAGCAATGCGTGTAGATTGAAAGCCCACCTCTTCGCAGGATTTTACTTTATGCGCTACATAAGTTTCACTACCACCGTCGTGACCCACGATAATTACAGCCAGGTGAGGAGCACGCTTACCAGCGGCTACCATCGCCTTTACCTCTTCGGCGATTTCAGCTTTAATTTGCTGAGAAATCATCTTCCCGTCAATCAACTTGTAGTTTTGTGTTTTAGATTCCATGATAATTTATTTAACAGGTTATATATTTATTGTTTCTATTTCTATCTTCTGCGTCTTCCTTTGGCGCGTCCGCCTCTGCCCTGATTCACAGTGGCCATTCGCATCATTTTGCTCATATCATCAAACTGTTTCAGCAAACGGTTCACCTCCACAATAGTGTTTCCGCTACCCTTGGCAATACGATTTTTGCGGCTTCCATTAATAGAAGAGGGATTTTCACGCTCGAAAGGAGTCATTGAGCTGATAATTGCCTCAATTCCTTTGAATGCATCATCATCAATATCTACATCCTTGAGTGCCTTGCCCATTCCGGGAATCATAGCTGCCAG
>CAYPPC010000064.1:0-12712 GCA_964412435.1 uncultured Paludibacter sp. | reverse complement strand
TGACTTATACCGGTGAAATTTATTGTAAAAGTTGCGGAAGAAAAACCAATAAATCTTTTGCTCAGGGCTTTTGTTACCCCTGTTTTCGTGATTCGCCGGAGAATTCGGAGTGCATTATTCATCCGGAGCTTTGCCGGGCACATTTGGGTGAAGGCCGCGACCCTGAGTGGGAGGAGGAGCACCACAATAAACCGCACTATGTCTATCTGGCAGCGACCGACAAGATAAAAGTGGGAGTAACCCGTGATGTGCAAATTCCCACACGCTGGATTGACCAGGGAGCCAGTGCGGCCATCAAGCTGGCTTATACCCCGAATCGTTACGAGGCAGGACGTATTGAGGTGGCTTTGAAAGAAACTTTCGACGATAAAACCAACTGGCGAAGTATGTTGCAGAATGTGGTGGATGAGAGTATCGATTTGGAAGAGACCAAGCGGGAGCTGGAAAATCTGTTGCCCAACGATATCCTGGATTTTATTTCAGATGAAGATGATCTCACTTATATCAATTATCCGGTGTTACAGTATCCGGAAAAGATTACTAATATCAACCTGGATAATACAGCTCTTTTTGAAGCGAAGCTCTTGGGGGTTAAAGGGCAGTATCTGCTGCTTGATAATGACAGGGTAATTAATATCCGTAGATTTACAGGTTATCGGGTTGAGGTTATGTTTGAAGATAAAGACTAACACGAGTTTACTTTCAGTACAGTTTTTAACAGTTAGGAACTCTGCATGTTAATCATTATAGGCTAATATTTTAGAATATTAAATTAAACCTTGCAGTTTATCTACAGTCCATATAATTAAGTATGTTTGTCTCTCTGCAAGTACCCAATTGAATCTGCAATAAAGCGTGAACAAGAAACCACTAAATCTACTTTTATTAGCCTTAAGCTTTCTGATAGCATCATGCTCCGGAGCTAAAGAAGAGTCTGTGCCGATTTTCAGGGTGCAGATGACTGACTTTGTTGATGCCATTACCGTAAAGGGAGCAACAGACCCTGAGAGTTCGCTGAATATTACAGTGCCTGCTGATTTGGGGGGCACCATTGCTTGGTTGGTAGAGGATGGCACCATTGTAGAAGAGGGAGACCTTTTATTCAGGATTTCAGCTGATGAACTGGAGGAGCAGTATGATGCAGCTCTTCGAGATCTGGAATCTCTGGAAGCAGAACTTAGTAAACTGCATGCCGATCAGGAGCTGCAACTAACCTTGCTGGAAGCTGAAATAAGAACAAAAGATGCGGAGGTTTTAACTGCTCAGTTTGACTCTTTGCAATTACTATTCTCACCGGAAAATCAACGACGCATTCAGGAACTTGAACTTCGTAAAAATGCCATAGAACGGGGACGTTTTGAACGTCGGGTTGAGACTACTAAAAGAATTCAGCGAAACAATCTGCGGCGCCTGGATATGCGTATTAAAAAGAAAGAGGAAGAGGTTAAGAAGCTGAAATCTCAAACAGAAGAATTACGTGTGACGGCCCCCCGAAGTGGTATGGTTATTATTTCCCGCAGTTTTATGAATAACGACAAATATAAGGTAGGTGATGATATTTGGGCGGGAATGACTATTTGTGCTCTGCCTTCACTGGATAAGATGCGTGTGATTATTAGTGCTCCTGAAACAGACTATAAGCGGATTGAGGTTGGAAATAAGGTCGAGTATCGTTTCGATGCGATGCCGGATAATAGTGCTTTTGGTGAAATTAAAATGAAATCACCGGTAGGTACTTCCATACAGGGATCTTCCCGTTATAAAGTTTTTGAGATCGTGGCTTCTGTCGACAGTTTTATCGAAATACCGGGCGCCGGTTTAAGTGCCGATTGCCGGGTGTTTCAGGAGCGTATTCCTAATCAACTGGTGGTGCCGCGAATAGCTGTTTTTGACCAAGACTCTATCCGGGTGGTTTTTGTGAAGAAGTCAAAAGGTTTCGAAATGCGCGAAGTGCGCACCGGTTTATCTTCGCTCAAAGATATCATTATCGAAGAGGGTGTGTTGGCTCATGAAGAGATTGCTCTTTTACGGCCGCGCGACAGCAAAATTAAAAGTTCAATATATTTATCTAAGTCTGCTGAAAATGAAATTATCGGTGATTCAATTGAAACACCGGAGCTTAAAACAGAAGATGAGGTGGCATCTCATCCTGCAGGAAATGGTGATCCTGAGCGGCAGAAGGCCGGAGAGAAACCGGGAAGGAACAGACAAAATTAGCCCGGAATTATTGCCGAGTAGCTACAGGCTTGCATTTCCCGGGGATGAAAAATACAATATAATAATTAAAATATGAATTTGAAATTCAGTAAACTCATTGCATGGTCACTCCTGGTCTTTTTTTTCGCGTCCTGCGGAAAAGGAGAACAAGCTGAAGAGGTGGCTTTGGGCAAAGTGACAAAAGGCACACTTTATCTTGAACTCTATGAGGAGGGGGAAATTGAAGCGGTAAACTCAACCACTATCTCTGCTCCACGTCTCTCTTGGCGTTTTGGTAACCTGAAAATTACTACCCTGGTGCGTGATGGAACAGAGGTAAAGGAAGGTGACACACTGGTGGTTTTTGACCCGTCAGAGGTGAATAAAGGGGTGCTCGATGCCGAATCACGATTGGATCTGAACCTGGCCGACCTGGAGAGAATGGAAGCACAGCACCTTTCAGACCTGGAAGATCTGGAGGCGGACTATGAGCTGGCCAGTATTTCGCATGAGATTTCAAAAATTCGATTTGAGTCGGCTGATTTTGAGGCAGATATCCGCAAAAAGGAGATTCAGCTGAATCTGGAACGGGCGGCCATTTCACTGGAAAAAGCCAAAGAGCAGATTGAGAACCGGAAAAAGATTCAGAATGAAGAGAAAAAACAGAAAAGACTTTCGATTGAGCAGGACCGTATCCGGTTGAAAGAGTCTTTTGAAACACTTGAAAAACTGCGACTTATTTCACCTTCGCCGGGCATTGCCATTATTGCGCAAAACTGGAGCTCAGGAAAAAAATACCAGTCAGGTGATCAGTGCTGGAGCGGTTCGCCACTGATTCAGCTTCCAGATCTCAGCAAATTGAAAGCTACTGTGAAAATTAACGAGGTGGATATTGCTAAAATAGAGAAAAATCTGCGAGTAGAAATTCGGCCGGATGCTTTCTCTGACAGTATTTATACCGGTACGGTACATTCTGTAGCCAATTTAGCAATCAATAAGGATGAAAATTCTAAAATTAAAGTTTTTCCGGTAGAGATTTATATCAAAGAAACCAGCGCGCAGTTGCTTCCCGGTCTGACGGTGAATTGCCGCATTATTCTGGGAGAAATTGATGATGTGTTGATGGTGCCTATCGATGCTGTCCGAAGCAAAGAGGGTGAGGTTTTTGTCTATAAAAAATCAGGCAAAGGCTTTGAGAAAGTGTTGGTGGAAACAGGAGAGTCCAATAAAGATTTTATCATTATAACAAAAGGTTTGAAGGAGAATGACCGCATCGCACTCTCTGATCCGTTTGTTGATGATGAAAAGGAAACAGAGAAGGAGGCTTAACATGAAAATTCAACGAATCATAGGGTTGTTGCTTATATCGGTACTCCTTCTGCCGGCCTGCGACAAAATATCATCGGGGAAAGAGCGTAAAACGCCGGGTCACCGGATTGTGGAAACGGGTGAGTTAAGCGCTATTGATACCCGCACTTTTATGGCTGAAAGGCTGGGACGCCGGTGGAATCAGATGAAGATAATCGGTCTTTTACCTCACGGTACGGCGGTGAAGGCGGGAGATTCCATCATTCAGTTTGACCCGGTAGATGTGCGTCGTTTTATCGTAGATAAAGAGGGCGATCTGGAAACTCAAATGGCCAATCTGGAGAAGATGAAGGTGGATCATGAGAGCCGGCGCTTTGACCTGGCTTCAACGCTGAAAAGTGAAACAGCAGCTTTTGAACTAAAAAAACTGGAGCTGGAGGCTTCGCGTTTTGAATCAGAAAAGATAAGGGAGATTAAAGATCTGGAGTTTGAGCAGGCAAAGATTGGCTATAATCGTGTTTTGCGCCGCATTGAGTTGAACAAGGTGAATGAACGTTTGGAGATGAAACGGCAGCTGCTGCGTATCGAAGATTTGAAGCAGGATATTGCAGATGCTTATAATATAATTGATCGGCTGACAGTGCGTACGCCCATTGATGGCGTGTTTCAGATTGCCTTACACGAGCGTACGGGGCTGATGTTAAAACTGGGTGATGATGTTTATGCAGGTAATAAACTGGGCGAAGTACCTGATTTGAAATGGATGAAAGTGATGACTACCATCAGCGAAAATGATTTTCTGAAAATTGCAGAGGGGCAAGAAGTAACTGTTCGCCTGGATGCACTGCCTAATGTCGCTTTTAAGGGAGAAATTATGTATGTAGGTAAGCTGTGCCGTCCGAAAGAGTGGGGCTCCAAGCAGAAAGTTTTTGATGTGGAGGTGAAAATGCTCGACTCTGACGAACGTCTCAAACCGGGTATGACGGTAAGCTGTGAGTATCATATGGAGTAAAGTAAAAAAATCAAGAGCCAAGAGCCAAGGAAAAAGTAAGAAGAACCTAAGAACTCAATAACTCTCAGAAACTCAGCAACCATCATACTAATACACCAATATACTAATATACTATTACACTAAGAAGTAATGCAATACGAAGAAAATATACGCGTGGCACTCAGTGCCTTAGTGGACCATAAATTCCGCTCATTTCTTACCATGCTGGGAATTATCTTTGGAGTGGCATCGGTGATTACCATGCTCTCCATTGGTGAGGGTGCCAAGCGTGAGGCGATTGCCAAATACCAGGATTTGGGTGTGAATAATATTATTGTGCGCGAAAAAAGCATGAGCGATAAAGAGCTGGAAGAGGTGCGGGCTCGCTTTTCACCCGGACTTTCGATTCAGGATGCTGAATCTATACGCGAAATTGTACCCGGTATCACTGGTATGGCTTCTCAGTCAGAATTAAGTGCCGACGTAAAGTATGCCGACCGTTCAGCCCGTTCAACGGTAATCGGTATTACACCGGAGTTTTCAAGTATCATGAACTACCGTACCGGAAAAGGGGAGTTTATCAACGACATGCATTACGAGGGTGCTTTGCGGGTATGTGTGTTGGGTGCCGGTGTGGCCCGTTCGCTTTTTGGTTCTGAAGACCCGCTCTCCAAAATGGTGAAAATTGATGATCAGTGGTTTGAAGTGGTCGGTGTGCTCGATTCCAAGACACTTTTCACCGAAACGGTGGGCGAACTGGCTGCGCGCGATTTGAACACCGATATTTACATTCCGTTAAGCGCATTTCTCAACCGGTTTACGCAGCCTAATGTGATGGCTAGTCAGATTCAGCAAATCACGGTGCAGGTAGAAAGTTCAGCACAACTGATGGAAGCTTCGGCGTTGATTAATAGTATTTTGCTGCGCAGACACTATAATAATGAGGACTTTAACATTGTGGTGCCTTATGAACTACTGAAGCAGGAGGAGAAAGAGCGTCAGATCTACAACTTTTTGCTGGGTGCCATTGCGGCCATTTCGCTGTTGGTGGGTGGTATCGGGATTATGAACATTATGCTCGCCACAGTGATGGAGCGAACCCGTGAAATTGGTATCCGTCGTGCCATTGGTGCACGAAAGGCGGACATTATGAGTCAGTTTGTTACTGAAGCGGTGGCAATCAGTATTACCGGTGGGATAATAGGTGTTGTTTTAGGTGTCAGCCTGGCTTTGATTGTCTCCTTCTTTACCGATGTGAAAACTGTTATTCCGCTCTATTCCATCTTCTTATCATTTGCGTTTTCGGTGGTTGTGGGTATCAGTTTCGGCTACCTACCGGCCAAAAAAGCAGCGGAATTGAAGCCGATAGAGTCGATACGTTACGAATAGAGATTTGAACCTATTGTGTGGTGCATTATAATTTCTATTAAACTTAAAAATAGTTGGAAATAAGATATTTAAACCGAATTAGAAACCA
Organism: uncultured Paludibacter sp.; assembly: GCA_964412435.1. Taxonomy (GTDB): domain Bacteria; phylum Bacteroidota; class Bacteroidia; order Bacteroidales; family Paludibacteraceae; genus UPXZ01. The sequence goes on along the minus strand of CAYPPC010000064.1, from coordinate 6,740 downwards.
TATTCACATCTGTAGAGACGTTGCATACAACGTCTCTACAGTATTTTTTGGGTAACGCATTGTCGAAATCGTAAATAATAAAATTTATTCCTATTAAACTGTCAATGCAAAAAATAGAATATCTTTGTAGGAAAACAAACAGGGAATAGATTATGTCGAAAGAGCCAATGATAATAAGTAGCGTAACATTCAGATTCTATTGGAATATGCTATTCGCGGTTTTAATACTTCTGTTATTCACCCATTGCAATCAAAAACGCAACGAAGCCGAAACAGCCCGCTTAATAGTGTTGGACAGTATGCTGAATGAACAGCCCGAAGCGGTTTTAGACAGTTTATCCGCTATAAAAACAGCGAAAAGATCTAAATTCAACCGAGGCTATGCAGCACTTTTGCAAACTATTGCGGAGGATAAAACATTTTTCAATTTTACATCTGACAGTCTGATAAGTGCAAGTCAGCAGCAACTAAGTAAGCATAAAAGAACACACTTAGATTTGCACGCCCGTGCTCTAATGTACCAAGGCTTAGTGCGCCACCGCATGGGGGTAAACGACAGTACCGCTTATATGCCATTAAAAGATGCAGCTATCGAATTTAATAAAATATCACCACTGCCACTAAGAAACTGCTATTTGGTCAATTACTACTTAGGTCAAATTCACGACAAGAATGATAATACCACGCTAAGCGGCAGCTACCTGGAAAAAGCCTTGCCGCTTGCCAAGCTGCTGAACGACTCAAGCTACCTTTTTGCTACTTATCGCGAGCTCTTCTGGAACCGGATGCAAATACCGGATTACTCCGAAGCAAAACTTTATTTAGACACTATTCAATACTTAAACATGGAGGGTGTTCATTATCAAATTGCGAATTACAATATGAAGTCAGTATATTACGATAGAAATTTGGATTTTACTAAAGCATTAGAATTGAAAAGAAAATTGATAAGTCTGAAGAAAATCAATCATATCCCCTTGGAGCAATCTAATTTATATAGTCTTTCCAGAACTTATCAAAAGATAGGAAAACCGGACAGCGCTTATTACTATATGCAGCTAACTATTGAGCATATAACGGATACAAGTTTCCACCTTAATCATTTTTATTATAGAAACCTTGCGGAAATTACTGCCGACATGGGAATATGGAGTGAAAGTTCAGCCGCTTACCAAAAGGCTTATCAATTATTAGACGAGGCGACAGATAAACTATCGGATACGAATTTAGCTGAGTTAGAAAAAAAGTATGATACTGCCGAAGCGGAGAATCGTGCTCTCCGGGCAGAAAAAAAGAATACACTCTTGTGGTCATTAATCGCGCTGTTTTTCCTGACTACAATTATTGTTGTTCAGTATGGCTACCGGATGAAGATTAAAAGAGCATTGACTCTGCAAAGAAATGTAGTTTTGGAGAAAGAGAGTGAGTTAGCAACGGAGAAGATAAGCCTGGCTCAGGAGAAACAGAAACGTATGGAAGAGGATAAGTTGAGAGCAGAGCGACAGTTAGATGATAGTCGTTTAATATTGTCGGTGCTTTACCATATGTCAAAAGAAACAAAGGATATAGGAGATTTACTTTATCAACTGAGTGTGAATGCCGAATTGAAAAAGCTAATGCCTCAATTGTACAATGAAGTAGAGATAAAATATAAGGATTACAATAAACAAACACCGGTGTTGGATGCTACCTTTATTACAGAAGAGATGCTGTGTCGCTATCTTCGCTTATTACCGGGCGAGGAGGATAAACTAAGTCGGAGTGAAAAGTTACTACTGATGCTCACCGGGATGGGTGCAAGCAATACGGAGATAGCCTTGCTGTTTAATACAACTTCGGGTAGTATTCGAACACGAAAAGTGACGTTGAGAAAGAAGATAGAGAGTCAGAATATAAGTTTTCCGAAAGAAATTATAAGTAAGTTTGGAATGTAGGGTGTTAAGTATGAGTTTGTTAATGTGCACATATCCAGCTGATTGTGTGTTTTGTAAGTGTTAGTTATGCTGTAGGTCCGTGAAATTCCTTTCACGGACCTCTTTTTTCATCTACTTTTGTGCATATGAAATTATCAAAATAAACACAAGCATTTTATAAACTATTAAAAAGACAAATGATGAAAAATTTAACAACAGTTATTCTAATCTTTATTGGTTTGTTAATCTCGGTTTTCTCACATGGATCTATAACATCCGAAAGTGAAAATAGCAAAGAAATTCTATTAGAAAAGGATAAAGGAGAAGCGATAACACCTCGCTCTACTTCGCAGGCTTTGTTTGTTGGACATTATAATCAAGAAATACTTGTTGTTACTGCGGAGAACTATACCGGTATATTGCAAATAGAACTTGAAGGAAATAACGAGCAGCTTTCTGTATCAATTATGGTAACGGAGTCGGGTAGCGCAACACTTGATATTGGTGCCCTGCCTGCCGGCAGCTATAGGCTTGCATTGCTAACAAATAGAGGTACTTATTTGGGTGAGTTTGAGTTATAAAAGAATTAAATAGCTTTTTGAAATAGGCTCTTAAAAAACAAAGTTACTCCCTTAAACTAAGATTTAATTTATAGATAATTAGAAGCAATCCTAGTGCATATCAACCCAGAATGGGTGACAGGTTTATAGTAAATAGGTTAAAAATACAAATATAAATCCCGAAGGGATGACATTATGTTATATAGCCTGCAATAAAATAATTCATAATAGAATCAGCTTGATTGAGAGCATTTTCATTCTATAGAAAATAATAATATCACTCGTTTCGGGTTTGTAGCACTCTCAATTAATAATTTCACTTTCTTTTTTGTCCTCAAGCCGGACGGGCTTTTATGCTTCGGCACCGCTCTGCACATCGCTTTTTCCTACAGCTGAAAAAGTAAACAAAAAAGCCGCGCTGTCGATAAAAAACTAAAAATGCACTCTGTTACGCTAAATCGTTCTAAACTCGCACTCCAAATTGTGCGATTTAATTAAGTTTATCTCGTGCTCAAACAAAGAACGATTTTTTACGCTTCACTACGTACATTTTCTTAACGCTTTTTCTCTAAGGCGACTGCATCGTGCTGATATTAATCATCATGATGATAAACAACTTTGCAGTTGCGTAATAATAGTTAGCATCTTTATGATAGATCCTAAAATATTTTGGATTGTGGATTTCTTAATCAAGTTTATAATACACTATGACCTGGATTGAAAAACTAATATCGCCTTTACAAAACTCAGAAGCAGTAGCGTTGCAATATGTAAAACAGCAGAATCTGAAGATTAGCAGAACGACACTGCAAAATGCTTTAAGAGAGCATCCTGACTACCCGAGCATGCTTGCGTTATCGGATGTGTTTAATTCTTTTGGGGTTGAGTCGATGGCACTGCGTGTTGAAAGTATAAAAACACTTGCAGATAAGCCTTTACCGCTTATTGTTCAGGTGCAAAGTGAGGCAGGCGACTCCTTGTTTGCCTTGGTGCTTTCTATTGGTGATGAAAGCGTAATTTGGTACAATCCGGTCAGTGGGAGGCGTGAAACGATTCCAATTGATGAATTACAGGTACAGTACACTGGTGTGGTGCAGTTTCTTGCAGCTGATGAAGCCAGTGGCGAAAAACATTTCGAACAGACATCATCGTTTGAGAGAAACAAACGAATTCAACTGCATCTGTTCGCTCTGGCTTTACCTGTAAGTGCTGTTTTCCTGGGTGTAGCAGCACTGCTTGCAAAAGGTGTTGTAATGCTTGTACCTGTGTTGTTGCTCTTACTCTTTTTGATTGGTTCCATCGTAAGTGCTCTGTTGATTATTTATGAAGCAGATCAATATAACCCGGAACTGAATAAAGTGTGTAGAGGCGGCAAAAGAACAAGCTGTGCTGCCATCCTTAATTCACCGGCATCTTCTTTCTGGGGTATCTCCTGGAGTGTAACAGGCTTCAGTTATTTTATGGGGCTCTTCTTGCTTTTGCTCGGAGGAGGCATCTTTTATAGCCAACTACTTACGGTAGTTGCCTGGTTCAATTTACTTGTAATGCCTTATACGGTATTCTCTGTTTACTACCAATGGCGGGTAGCAAAACAGTGGTGCCCGATGTGCTTAACCACGCAAGCTGTACTTGTGTTGATACTGCTTGTTTCGCTGTTTTCCGGACTCTTTAATGCAAATACTTTTACACTACAGCTTGTTGTTTTGGCACTTCTCACGGTATTTGTTGTTTTTCTTGCCTCCTACATCCTATTACCCCAGTTGCAGCTTGCAAAAGCATCACAAAAATTTCAGCACAACTACCAGCAACTAAAACATACAAAAGGTGTATTTGAAGCTCTATTGGAAAAAGAGAGACGATTTGAAGCACCCACTGAGGGGTTGGGTGTAATATTGGGGAACCCGGAGGGAAGCATAAAGCTGTTAAAGGTTTGTAATCCCTATTGTGGTCCGTGTGCCCAGGCACATCCTGTGTTGGATGAGCTGATAAAAAATAATCCAGAGATACGCTTACAAATAATTTTTACAGCTACCTCACATAAAGAGGATATACGCTCCAAGCCCGTAAAAGCTTTCTTGGCTCAACAAAAACGAGGAGCAAACGAACTGTCTGCTATATTAAACGCTTGGTATCTATCTGATGATGCAGATGTGGATGCTTTAATAAGAACATTTAATCTAAGTGATGATTTAATAGAACAAGAGGTAAATGCCATAGATGCCATGGCTGAATGGTGTAAAGCTACAAAAATTGAATATACACCCACATTTTTCTTAAACCAACATCAGTTGCCGGAGAGCTACTCTGTAACTGATTTACGATATTTACTTTCGGTATAATTCGATACATACCCTAAAGTAAAAATTAACCGTTTTATTAATAATTAAAAACAATGTAACATGAAACAAAAATTAAAATTAAATCTGGCTCAAGGGGCAGGAGAAGTTCTTACAAGAGAAGAGTTAAAACATGTTCTGGGAGGGACAGGGAGTGGTAGTGGAAGTGGTACACTGGTTGGTACTGATACCTGTAAGTATGCAGGCGATGGAAAGTGTGAAGGTACATGTGCAGATAGGGAGTTCCCATCAGGAGAAAAAATAACTCGTACTTGTGTATTTGGCACAAAGAAAAACTGGTTTGGTCATATAACGAGTTTTTGTGCTTGTACTCCAAAATAAGTACAAGATAATTTATTAGTTAAGTGTAATATGTGGCTGGAGAGCATCTTATTACACTTATTTAATAATAGGCTCATGAAATAAATATATTTGAATAGAGAAAAATAAAATGGGAAAATATGAAGAAAAATTTATTTTTAATGCTGTTCCTTTTTGTAATGATTTTTACTTTGGGTACGAAAGCACAAGAGCAGAAATTTGATAAAGATCCACTTGTAAGTCAAGTTGACTCTGCTGTACTTTATCTTAAAGATGGAAAAATATTGACTCGGGAAGCTTATCGACGTACCTGGGTAGGAATCGACTCGTTCAGAGATGTTAAGTCGTATCCGCCACGGAAGGCTATTTTAAAATTTGGTGAAAAACTCCGTGGAGGATTAAGAATTGACGTAACAGAAGAGGAGGGTAAGTAATGAAAAAAACAGTGATTTTAGTGGCAGCATTTCTGCTTTTTATGCCCGGCATCAAAGCACTGCATAGTGGTGATTATACAATAACGGGAACCATACCCGAGCGTTTTGAGGGTGAAGAGGTGATGCTATTCCATTTTGAAGATAATAAAATATACCGGGTTGACACCACCCTGGTTGTTAATGGGGAGTTTGGCTTTGCCGGAAATGTGAAAAAGGGGGAGTTAAACATAATCTCCTGCGGAAATTATCCGGATGAAGTCGTTTCAGTAGAGTTTTTTCTCGAACGGGGAGAAATTTGGATAAACCTCGACTCAGTAAGTAGTTTTGGAGGTAGTATAATGAATGAGTATCTGAATGAATATGTTCAGGAAGTTGCCTTGAAAGAGCAGTTGCTTGCTAAGGTATATGCCGGATTGTCGGAATTAAACGATATAGAGCGTGAGAGGTTAGCTGCTATAATCCGCAGGGATATAAGAGAGGGGGAAATATTCTTTCTGAAAAATGCGATATTGTCAGAATTAGGAGTTTATATGTTTCAAGATAGATATAAAGATTTGGGTTATTACGATGCCAAAAAAATCTTTGAAAAGGCGGATGAACGAATAAAGGGAGATGAGGAGATAGTCTATTATATGGCGTATATGGATAACTTACACGAGAAGCTTCAAAAGGAAAATGAAATATTCTATCATCAAGGTATGCCGGCGGCAGATATGAAATTGATACAAGTTGATGAGCAGGAGTTGCAATTCTCTGAGATTTGGAAAGCGAATGAATATACCCTCTTGGAGTTTTGGGCCAGTTGGTGCGGTCCCTGTAAGCAACTTTTCCCAGAATTAGAAAATTTAGCGGAACGCTTAAAAGGTACAAATGCATCGTTGGTAAGTGTCTCCCTGGATGAGCGGCGCAGTGATTGGGTAAGGGAGCTGAACAAACATGATTTCAACTGGGCACACTACTGTATTGCTCCCAACGAGAAAGAGAATGTTGATCGTTACGATTTTGTAGGAATTCCGCACACGGTTTTAATTAATAATAAAGGTGTTGTTCATGCCGCAGGTCATTTTGAGGATGTAGTTGAAGAGCTATTACAGTTAATAAAAGAAAAATAGTCAATGAAAATCCCCGTTCGTATAGTCAATCTAAAACATCGAGTTGATCGTCGAAAACATGCAG
>CAYPPC010000063.1:0-12869 GCA_964412435.1 uncultured Paludibacter sp. | reverse complement strand
TCGGGGTTGGCCGTGGGTTTATCCACTTTGTTAATGGCAAACACAATGGGTACACCGGCAGCAGAGGCGTGGTTGATGGCCTCCACGGTCTGGGGCATCACGCTGTCGTCAGCCGCCACAATAATAATGGCGATGTCGGTCACCTGTGCACCGCGGGCACGCATCGCCGTAAAGGCTTCGTGACCCGGAGTATCTAAGAAGGTAATGCGCTGTCCGTTCTCCAGCTTAACATTGTATGCTCCGATGTGCTGGGTGATGCCACCCGCCTCACCGGCAATTACGTTGGCGCTGCGGATGTAGTCGAGCAGCGAAGTTTTACCGTGGTCCACGTGACCCATCACAGTAACGATGGGCGAGCGCGGCAGCAGATCTTCCTCTTTGTCCTCCTCTTCGGCGAGTGCTTCCACCACATCCTGGCTCACAAATTCTGTTTTGAAGCCAAACTCTTCGGCTACAATATTAATGGTCTCGGCATCTAGTCGCTGGTTGATAGATACCATCATACCGATTGACATACAGGTACCGATTACCTCGTTCACAGAGATATCCATCATGGTGGCCAGCTCGCTCACCGTAACAAACTCGGTGAGTTTCAGTATTTGCTCCTCTTTGAGCTCCTGTTGCTTCTGCTCCTCCATTCTGGCGCTTACCTGCTCACGTTTTTCACGACGGTAGCGGGCACCACGACCCTGTTTTCTGCCGGCTCCCGAAAGGCGGGCCAGCGTCTCTTTAATTTGTCTTTGGATCTCCTCCTCATCGATGGCGGTTTTGATCGGTTTTTTAACGTCTCTTCTTGCTCTTCTTTTGGTGGATTGTGCCGATTCCGGCTTATCGATATCAACACGTTGTTTGTCGATACGTTTTCTTCTGCTCTGTTTGGCTTTGCCTCCATCGGCGGCATCTGCAATTTTGCGACCTCCTCTGGCCCCTTTCTGGCGCTCTTCGCGCTCTTTGCGACGCTGCTCCTTGCTCTTCGAGCGGGGGCGTGTGGTCTGGTTGATGCTGTCCAGGTCGATGGTGCCTACCACCACAGGTTTATTCACTAATTTGGGTTTGCCCAGTCTGAAGATCTCATCCTCATCATCCTCATCATCTTCTTCAGGTTCTGCCGCAACAGGCTCCTCTTTTTTAGGTTCAGCCTTCTTTTTGGGAGTCTCTTTTTTGGCTTTAGGCTTCTCTTTCTTCTTTTTCTCCTCTTTTTCTTCCTCTTTCGCTTCCGCCTTCACCTCTTCTGCTTTCGGCGCCTCTGCTGTTGGAGTCTCTTCTGCTTTAGGTTTCTCCTCCTTTTTCACCTCAGTGGGTTTCTCTTCAGCAACAGCTGCTTCCGCCTTTACCGGCTCTTCGGCTTTTTCTACTTTTTCAACTTTCGCAGCCTGCTCTTTTTTATCAGCTTTCTTCTCCTCTTTTTTCGGCTCTTTCTTCGGTTCAGCTTCAGCCTTTACCTCAACAGTCTCTTCAGGTTTATCCAGGTCGATATGTCCAACTTCGGTCAGTTGCACATGTTTTTCAGCGGTGTCTGAAGCCTTAATCAGCTTCTCTTCCTCTTTTTTGGTCTCGTAGCCCTCGATGGCAACAGTCTCCATCTTCTCTTTAGCCTGCCTTTCCTGGCTAAGACGCTCCGATTCCAATTTCAAAGCCATATCTTTGTTGAACTCCTTTGCCAGCAAAAGATATTCATCATCTGAGATTTTGAAATTGATATCTTCGGGTACGTCGTGACCCTTTTTATTGAGAAATTCCACAGCAGTGGATAACCCAACATTCAAATCTTTAATGGCTTTACTTAATCTTACAGACATATAATTTCTTTCTTTTCTATATTGTTTTTGTTTTTAAAGGCTTGCTTCTCTAACCGGAATCACCGGGGTGTCCGGAGTTTTGTTTCTATCTATTCCATTACTCTCCCTCTTCAAATTCAGACTCGAGAATGGCGTAAATCTCGTCCACGGTCTCCTCTTCGAGGTCGGTGAGCTCGATCAGGTTCTCACGCGGCACAGCAAGCACGCTTTTAGCAGTGTCATATCCGACAGCCTTCAGCGAGTCGATAATCCACTCATCAATTTCATCGCTAAACTCATCCAGGTAGATATCCTCTTCGAGCTCCTCTTCGTCGATGTCGCGATACACTTCAATTTCATATCCGGTCAGCATTCCGGCCAGCTTAATGTTCAGTCCGTTTTTACCGATGGCCTGCGCCACATCTTCCGGTTTCAGATAAACATTGGCTTTTTTCTCCTCTTCAATCAGTTCGATAGAGGTGATTTTTGCCGGGCTGAGGGCACGGGCAATAAACAGATTGGTGTTGGTGGTGTAGTTGATCACGTCGATGTTTTCGTTGCGCAGCTCACGCACGATACCGTGAATTCTTGCACCTTTCACCCCCACACAGGCACCAACCGGGTCGATGCGCTCGTCGTATGACTCCACAGCCACTTTGGCGCGCTCACCCGGGATGCGGGCAATCTTTTTAATGGTAATCAATCCGTCGTGAATCTCCGGAACTTCCAGCTCGAAAAGTCGCTGCAGGAAGAGGGGAGAGGTTCTTGACAATATAATTTTCGGATTGTTGTTTTTGTTTTCAACCACAGCTACTACCGCACGCACGGTTTCGCCCTTGCGGTAAAAGTCTCTGGGGATCTGCTCTGTTTTAGGCAGATAGAGCTCGTTGCCGTCATCATCGATCAGCAGCATCTCTTTTTTCCAAACCTGATAAAGTTCGGCATTCACAATTTCACCCACTTTTTCGCTGTACTGCACAAAGAGGTTCTCTTTTTCCAGCTCCAGAATTTTGGAGGCGAGTGTCTGACGCAGCGTCAAAATGGCACGGCGGCCGAATGAGCTGAACTCAACCGTATCGGTCACCTCTTCATCTACTTCATAGTCATCTGCAATTTTTTGGGCATCGGAAAGTGAAATCTCCAGGTTCTCATTCTCAACCTCACCATCGGGCACAACAATCCTGTTGCGGTAAATCTCAAAGTCTCCCTTGTCGGGGTTGATAATAACGTTGAAGTTCTCATCACTTCCGAAAATTCTTGCGATCACATTTCGGAACGACTCTTCCATTACGCTGATTAATGTGCTTCTGTCAATATTCTTCAGCTCCTTGAATTCGGAAAACTGGTCGATAAGACTAATACTCTCTTTTTTGGCCATGATTATTTAAATCTGAAATGATACTTGGTTGATTTTATATTTTCAAACTCGATTTTATGCTCTTCGCTGACGGTGGTTTTGCGCTTGGCTCCCTCCTGTTTCACCTGTTTCTCAATAGCTACAGTGATTCCTGCTTCATCAAATCCGATCAGCTCACCAATCATCTTTTGCCCGTCGCGGCGAATCACCTCCACCTCGTTCCCCAGATTTTTCTCATACTGCTGCAGCACTTTGAATGGCGATGTGAGCCCGGCGGATGACACCTCCAGCTCGTAATCCTCTACCTCGCGGTCGAGCTTCGACTCGATGGCGCGTGTCAAATCGGCACAAAAGTCAATGGATACCCCGTCGAAATGGTCAATCTCCACGGCAATCTTATTGTCGCCGGTGATGTTCAAATCAACCAGGTAGTACTCTGTGTTGCTGATAAACTCTTCAACCAACTGCTTTACCGTCGCTTTCTCAATCATAAAAATCGTAATTACAACAAAGAAGGGGACTGAATGTCCCCTCCCATTTTTACTTTAACTCTGCAAAAGTACTAATAATTTTTTAATTTACAATGTATTATTGACTTTTTCTTTGATTAAAGTGGATTTTCCGTGGAGTTTCCATTTTAATTGGTTAATTTTGTGCGCTTAAATTTATTTATCTTTTTTTATATATGGGAAGAGCATTTGAATACAGAAAAGAGACGAAGATGAAACGTTGGGGCAATATGGCCCGCGTGTTTACTAAACTGGGAAAACAGATCACCATCGCTGCACGCGACGGCGGACCGGATCCCGATACCAACCCACGTCTTCGTGTATTGATACAGCAGGCCAAAAAAGAGAATATGCCGAAGGATAATGTGGAGCGCGCCATCAAAAAAGCTACTTCACGCGAAGAGTCTGACTACAAAGAGATTGTTTATGAGGGCTACGGTCCGCACGGCATCGCCATCATAGTTGAAACTGCTACGGACAACAACACCCGCACCGTGGCCAATATCAGAAGTTACTTTAACAAGCACGGTGGTTCGCTGGGTACAAGCGGCTCGCTGGAATTTCTGTTCGATCACAAATGTGTTTTTCACGTAGTGAAAAAAGAGAATGTGGAGCTGGATGAGCTGGAGCTCGACCTGATCGACTACGGAGTGGATGAGCTGGTGGAAGACCAGGGTGAGGTGATTCTCTACGGGGAGTTTACCTCCTATGCACTGATACAGAAATACCTGGAAGAGCGCGGCTTTGAGATTACCACGGCTGAGTTTGACCGCATCCCCAACGATATGAAATCGCTGGATGAGGAGCAGCGTGCGCTGGTGAATAAACTGCTGGAGAAAATTGAAGAAGACGATGATGTGCAAAACGTGTTTCACAATATGGAGATAAACTAAACCTTTATGGTCCAATCCTTTGAATCTCAGCGGTTGACGAGGATACATTAAACTGCCCTACAAAAAAGTTATATGAAGAAATTTATTAAATCTATCATCAAGTCGGATATCTTTGAGCATTTTGTCAATCTGAGATATATGCCGCGTTGGATCATCTTTGTGCTGGATACTACCGTCATGATTGCATCTCTGCTTATAGCAGGATATTTTGCCGACAAAATTCAGTATTACCCGACTTTAGATGGTGCCGCTATATTTAAGCTGAGCCTCTTCGCAGTCTCGCAAATATTGTTTTTCTGGTTTTTCCGAACCTATTCGGGAGTACTGCGATATTCCGGCTTTGTGGATGCGACCAAGCTGCTGCTGGCTGTGGTGCTGCACACCCTCACTATCTACTTTATCAGCTCCCTCTGGATGATGACTTACGGGTTTCACCTCTATTCCGGAAAAACCTTGCTGCTCTACGGCATTATCACCTTCTCCTTCCTGTTTATTATCCGGCTGGTGGTGAAAACGGTGTTCGATATGATGAACCTGTCATACTCTTATTCCACCCCGGTGGTTATATACGGTACCAAAGCCTCCGGCGTATCTGTGGCTAAAATGCTCCGCGCCGAGTCGGAAACGTCCTACGAGCTGATGGGCTTTGTAGATACCAACAAAGAGATGTTTTCGAAAGTACTGATGGGAGTGAAAGTGAATGAGCTGTCAGAGGAGAATGTGAAGAAACTGATGGAGAGAAATATCAAAACGGTGATTGTGTCTCCGCAAAAATCGAAAGAGCTCGATCTCAAATATGACCTGGATGTCTTTATTAATAATGGTATGACTGTGAAGATGTTCCCCAAAATGGAGAACTGGACCGAAGAACTGCCTTCGCTGGGTCAGCTGCAGAATATCCAGATCGATGACCTGCTCGACCGCCCGGGCATTGTGCTCTCTACCGATAAAATTTCGGAAGAGCTGCGCGGCAAAACAGTGATGGTGACCGGCGGCGTGGGCTCCATCGGCAGTGAAATTGTGAGACAGTGCATGAACTTCAAACCGAAGCTGATAGTGGTGCTCGATCAGGCTGAGTCACTGCTTTATGAGATGGGTCTGGAGCTGAAAGAGAAGTTTCCCGGGCAGAATTTTGCTTTCTATATCGGTGATGTGCGCAACCGGAGCCGGATGGAGGATGCCGTAAAGATCTTCCGCCCGGATGTGATTTTTCATGCGGCAGCCTACAAGCATGTGCCACTGATGGAGGATAACCCCACCGAAGCGGTGCAAACTAACGTGCAGGGTACCAAAGTGATGGCCGACCTGGCGGTACTATATAATGTCTCCCGCTTTGTGATGATCTCCACCGACAAGGCGGTGAACCCCTCCAATGTGATGGGTGCCTCCAAACGGATTGCCGAAATTTATGTGCAGTCGCTCAATAATAAACTGAAAAATAATGGCAGCGCCACCCGTTACATCACCACCCGTTTTGGTAATGTGCTGGGTTCCAACGGCTCGGTGGTGCCCCGTTTCAAAAAGCAGATCGAATCCGGCGGACCGGTCACAGTGACGCACCCCGAGATTATTCGCTACTTTATGACCATCCCGGAGGCTTGTATGCTGGTGCTCGAAGCGGGTACTTTTGGCAATGGCGGTGAAATTTACATTTTCGATATGGGGGATCCGGTGAAGATTGCCGATCTGGCGAAAAAAATGATCCGCCTGGCCGGTTTTGTGCCTGAAAAAGATATTTTAATTAAATATACCGGATTGCGTCCGGGTGAAAAACTGTATGAGGAGCTGCTCAATCAGAAGGAGATAACCAAAGAGACAGACCACCCGAAAATTATGATTGCCGATGTGCGGGAGTATAATTATGATGAGATCAGTCTGAAAATTGATGAGCTGATTAAAAACAGCTACTCCGGAAAAAACTTCTTAACAGTATCGCTGATGAAAGAGCTTGTGCCTGAGTTTCTCAGCAACAATTCCCAGTATGAAAAACTAGATGTGGAAATAAAAGAGACCGTATGAAAACTATAATCAGCTATATACATAATTATCCTTATCTCGTACTTATTATCTCATTTTTTATCGGCTTTTTGTTTATGCCGGTAGTGATTAAGATTGCCCGGGATTATAATTTTGTAGTTAGTCCCAATAAGCGAACTTCACACAAAGGGCTGGTGCCCAATGTAGGGGGGATCAATATCTTTATCTCCTTTTTACTGACGGTCTTCCTCTTCTCTTTCGAAGTTTTTTCTTCGGTGCAGTTTATGCTGATGGGGCTTTTTATCATTCTGATTGTTGGTTTTATTGACGACCTGATAGCTATCAAAGTCTCTTCGAAACTGCTCGGACAGTTTCTCTCTGCTTTTTTCCTGATTGTAATTGCTGATGTCAGACTGACCCATTTGCACGGTTTGTTCGGCATCGACCTGCTGCCGGATTATGCGAGCTACCTGCTCTCCTTCTTCGTTTTTGTGGTTATCATCAATGCGATGAATCTGATCGACGGCATCGACGGACTGGCCTCGGGGCTGGGGGTGATCTACTCTCTTTTTTTCGGAATCTATTTCCAGTTGACGAACCACCCCGATCTGGCCATCACCGCTTATGCCATGGTGGGTTCGCTGGCGGTCTTCTTTTTATATAATGTCTTTTCGAAGCGCATGAAGATTTTTATGGGCGACTCTGGCTCGCTCCTGTTGGGCTATATGATTGTGTTGTATGTCTTCCTCTTCTGCGAAATGAATGCGATAGGCGATGTGCCTGAAATATATCATATGGATGCCGCGCCGGCGGTGGCCTTCACCCTGCTGATTATCCCGATGTTTGACACCATGCGGGTGATGATTACCCGTGTTAAAAAGGGATATTCGCCCTTTACGGCGGATAAAAACCACCTGCACCACCTGCTGCTGGGGCTGGGCATGAAGCACCGCAATGTCTCCTTTTTGCTGATGGGTATCACCGTGCTGTTTTTGGACGGAGCCCTGATCGCCCGAAATGTGCCTAATGAGTATATGGTGATTACCGTTCTGATTGTCTGCATTGCTCTGACTAAACTGCTCTGGACCCTGGTGGATAGAAATAACGCCCGGAAAGAGGCTGAGAAGAGCGCCAATGAAAATGCTGAATCATGATTTCTATTGAACAACTGACTGTGGAGTTTGGTGGCACGCCGCTCTTTGCCGGAATCGGTTTTCTGATCAATCCGAAAGATCGTATCGCGCTGGTGGGAAGAAACGGTGCGGGTAAAACTACGCTGCTCAACCTGATTGCCGGAAGCCAAAAGCCGACGAGTGGAAATATCTCTATGCCTTCTGACCTCACCATCGGCTACCTGCCGCAGCATATGGTGCACGATGATGGTACCACCGTTTTGCAGGAGGCTGAAAAGGCTTTTGAGCAGATTTCGAAACTGGAAGCAGATATCGAACGCTACACCCATGAACTGGCCAGTCGAACCGATTATGACTCACAAGAGTATCTGGAGCTGATCGAAAAGCACAGCCGCGCTTCGGAACATTTTCAAATTATCAACCCCGGAAATTTTCAGGCTGAGATTGAGAAGACCCTGATGGGCCTCGGTTTCAACCGCAGTGATTTTGACCGCCCCTGCAGTGAGTTTAGCGGCGGCTGGCGTATGCGCATCGAATTGGCAAAAATCCTGCTGCAAAACCCCGATGTGCTGCTGCTCGACGAGCCGACCAACCACCTTGATATTGAGTCGATTCAGTGGCTCGAGAATTTTCTGATTACCTCCGGAAGTACCGTTGTGCTGGTTTCGCACGACCGTGCATTTATCGATGCGGTTACCACCCGTACCATTGAAATTTCGCTGGGCCGCATTTATGACTACAATGTCAACTATTCAAAATACCTCGAACTGCGCAAAGAGCGCTACGAGCAACAGGTGCGTGCTTACGAAAATCAGCAGAAGATGATTCAGGATACGGAGGAGTTTATTGAACGTTTCCGTTACAAAGCTACTAAAGCTGTGCAGGTGCAGTCGCGCATCAAACAGCTCGAGAAGTTGGATCGGGTAGAGGTGGATATCGAAGATCGCTCCCGGCTCAACCTGAAATTCCCGCCGTCGCCCCGCTCGGGCAGTATTCCCGTTGAGGTGGAAAATTTGACAAAAACTTACGGCAACCACGTGGTGCTGGATCAAATCGGATTGATTATCAACCGGGGTGAAAAAGTGGCTTTTGTGGGCAAAAACGGTGAAGGTAAAACGACCTTAGTGAAATGTATCATGGGCGAGATTGAACATTCGGGTATAATGAAGCTGGGACACAATGTGAAGATCGGCTATTTCGCTCAAAATCAGGCTGCCCTGCTGGATGGTAATCGTACCGTTTTTGAAACGATCGACTATGTAGCCACCGGCGATATCCGTACTAAAATTCGTGATATACTGGGGCATTTTATGTTTGGCGGCGAAGCTTCCGACAAAAAAGTGCAGGTGCTGTCGGGGGGTGAGCGCAGTCGCTTAGCGATGATTCGTTTGTTGCTGGAACCGGTCAATTTACTCATTCTCGACGAGCCAACCAACCACTTGGATATGCGCTCAAAAGATGTACTGAAAGATGCGATTCGTGATTTTGACGGTACGGCCATCATTGTTTCGCACGACCGTGAGTTTCTCGACGGGCTGGTGACAAAAGTTTATGAGTTTGGCAACAAAAAGGTGCGCGAGCATATGGGCGGAATCTATGATTTTTTGCAAAAACGCAAAATTGAGAACCTCAATGAGTTGGGCTGGAGTCAGTCGCCTGAAACAGCTGCACCAACGAAAGAGAAAACAGTTTCGGAGAATAAGCTGAACTACGAAGCACGTAAAGAGCTGAATCGTCAAATTCGCAGGGCAGAAAGAGAACTGACAGACACAGAGCAGAAAGCGATGTCTTTGGAGGCGGAAATTGAAAAGATGCAGGATGCTTTGCAGGATCCGGTAATGGCCTCTGACCCGGAGTTTATTATGAAATATCAGAAGAAGGAAAAGGAGTTGGAAGAGGTGATGTATGAGTGGGAAATTCAGGCTTCTGCATTGGAAGATTTACAGGAAGAGTTGGGTGATTGATGATTGAGTTAAAGTTTCCCGCAGATCCCGCAAATTATCGCAGATTTTTTAAAAATCCGTGCAAATTTGTGTAGCTTGCATCCGTTTAATCCGTGTTCCATAAAAAAGATAACACTATTGCTGTATGAAAAAAACTGACTTAGGAAAACTTTATTTAATCCCAACCACCTTAGGCGAGGCTCCTTTGGATCAAATCCTACCCACCGGAAACAGTAAAATTGTTACCGCACTAAAATACTTTATCGTTGAAAACCTGCGCACGGCACGGCGTTTTTTGAAAAAGGTCAATCGTGAAATCAATATCGACGAACTTAGCTTTTTTGAATTGAATCAGCATACTCGTCCCGAAGAGATTGAAAGTTTTCTAAAGCCACTTAAAGCCGGTCATGATGTAGGTGTAATATCCGAGGCGGGCTGCCCTGCTGTGGCCGACCCCGGTGCAGATGTGGTGGCGATTGCGCAAAGACTTGATGCGCGGATTATTCCACTGGTAGGCCCATCTTCTATTCTTTTGGCACTGATGGCTTCCGGTTTCAACGGACAGAGTTTTGCTTTTCAGGGTTACCTGCCTATCAAACCACAGGAGCGCGGCCAGGCTTTGAAACGCTTAGAGGCTCGTATTTACTCTGAAGACCAAACGCAGATTTTTATTGAAACACCTTACCGTAATATGCAGATGTTAGAGGATATTATTACTCACTGCCGTCCCGGCACAAAACTTTGCATCGCTGCAGATATTACGCTCGAAACAGAGTTTATCAAAACACGCCAGGTTTCTGCCTGGAAATCCCAAAAACCGGAACTGCATAAACGTCCCGCGATATTTTTGTTGTATAAATAAAGTCAGATAAAAAGCCCCTAAACTTTAAGAAGCTTAGGGGCTTGATTATTAAAAGGCCTTCACCGTCACTTTCACCATCACATTCCTCATCGCCTGTGGATAGTATCCGATATAGCTGGAGGAGATTTCATTGCCTTGTGTATCGCGCATAATTGACTGCGAGGCGTAGGCATTGTTGAGCAGGTTGTTAACAAAGAGTTGTAATCCAATCTCACCGGCACGAGCCAAGCGGAAGGTGTAACCGGTTGAAAAGTTGCTCACAAAATAGCCGGACAGGCTGCGTTCGTCATTCTGAGTATTATCCAGATATTGCTTTCCTACATATTTCCCGTTGAGGTTAAAATGCAGATCACGCAGCGGTTGCCACCCAAGCGCCAGCATACCCACCGCTGAAGGCGAGTAGGAGATTGTAGTGTTTTTCATCGTTTCTGATTGCTGACCGATAACACTCCAGTTTTCATCATATACATCATACCAGGCAGTATAATCTTTGATTTTATTACGACTTAATGTCAAATTTCCATCCACGCGCCACTTATTATCCGCAAATAGGTAACTCGATTCCAATTCAACGCCCTGACGAAAACTGTTTTTCACGTTTTCATTCAGTCGGTAGCCGGTTTCGTTTAGGCGACCGGTTTGCACCATCTGGTTGTCATACTGCATATGATAGAAATTAGTCGAGAAGAGAAAATTACTTGTTTGGTAGCGGTATCCCGCTTCAAAATCGAACATTCTTTCCGGCAGAATATCTGTTTTTGCGCCCCACTTTTTGCTGTCTTTCAGGTCGGCTCGCAGCGGCTCCCGGTTAGCTACTGCCACCGAAGCATACAGTGAGTTTTTGTTGTCAGGACGATAAAACAGACCCGCTTTCGGGTTAAAGAAGCGATATTCGTAAAGCTCATCCATTTCGGCCAGGTCATCATCTGTGCCCCGCAAAGAATAATTTACAAAGCGTCCCTGCAGATCGAGGTAAGTGGTCAATTTACCGGTCACGGCATACTCCGCTTTGGCAAAAGCACTCGCTTCCGATTTAATGCCGCGGTTGCGGTACCACTCAAAACTATCTAAATCAATGGTGTTGTCTTGTTCCCACCACATAATCCAGGGAAGTTTGCCGTAATGGCTGCCGTCAAAGCGACTCATCATCGCTCCTGCATCAATTCGCAAAGATTCCTTTTGATAGTTGAGCGTAACATTTCCCACAGTAAAACCATTCTTCAGCAGTTTTTGACGCACCATATCCGATTTACTGTAAAGCGTGCCATCTATATTCTGATTTTCCAGACCGAAACTACTGAATTTACGTCCGGTTTTGTAGTTTTCATAGTAACCAAAACCGTGGTTATAGCTCAGGTTGGCGTTCAGACTCAGTGCACTATTGAGTTTACGCGTAAAAAGCAACTGCACAATATCCGAATAGTAATTGTCGGTCTCATTATCGTAGTAGTGACGTTTGCCGGCGGCATCGTAATATTCTCCTGCCGGATTGTAGCGACGACCATACTCCGCATCTAACATCTGTTCCGGAGTTACGCCTTCCCAGGTAATTCCGGTGTGCTGCTCACCTCGCATGTAAATCAGTCGTAGCAGTTGTTCATCGGTGTAATGAGATAGTGCAGCGTAAATATTCTGATGATTCACGCTGCCGTTGCGGATATAACCATCGCTCAGCACCCGCGAGTAACGCGCATCTAGTGAGAGACCGTTTTCAAAAATGCCTGTTCCTGCAGCCACCGAAGTGCTGATGGTGCCGTAAGAACCCACCGCAGTGGATGATTCTGCGTAAGGCTGTGTTTGCCCTCCGGCGGTGCTCATCGACAGACTGGCGCCAAATGCACCGGCACCATTGGTCGAAGTACCCACACCCCGCTGCAACTGTATATTGTTTAGCGAGTTGGAGATATCCGGCAGATTCACCCAATAAACTTCCTGGCTTTCAGGGTTGTTTAGCGGCATGCCGTTTAGCGTCACATTAATCCGTGTCGCATCCGTTCCGCGTATGCGTAGTGCGGTGTTTCCCACACCCGTTCCACCTTCGGTAAATGCCACTAATGAGGGCATGTTTTGCAGTAATACCGGCAGATTGGAGGCTGCATTTTCTTTTTGTAGAATTTTGCCCGAGACGTTGGAGTGGGCCACCGGTGAGTGCTGTCGTACACGCACTGCTGATACCAGCACCTCTTCCAGTTCTTTGGTTTTTAGTGTGTCAATGGCTTCATTCTCGGCACGTAGCGATGTGGCTGCAATCCAGAGTGTAAGCAGAAAAAATAAAGATAGTTTTCTCATTTTGAATTTGTTTAAAAATTAATAATTCAAATAAGAGTTCCTGATAAAAACGGAAATAAAAAATTGTGAGCATGCTTTTTCCCTTCCCGGAATTACCCGCGCAGGTTCAAAGGGTATGATCTCAGCCC
>CAYPPC010000062.1:2276-12919 GCA_964412435.1 uncultured Paludibacter sp. | reverse complement strand
GAAGATGACCATACTTTTACAGATAAATATTCACAACCTTTCTTGCAGCATTGCATTGAGGAAGCAGATAAGATGAGTGCTGATTTATTGTCGGGTGGTTTTAGTTGGTTTGCTAATTTTGTGCAGGTATCCAATCAGTTATTTTGGGGTGATAAATTCAATGGTTTACAATTTACGATAATATTTAATCGCTTTTATGACTCGATACTAAAGGCGGTGTATGATGAAAACATAATTGCAGATATTTTTATGGCCGGATTATGCCAAAATAAATTTGTTATGTATCCCTATATCTCTACTCAAAAAGAGTTTGGTTATTCGGATGTAACCTCAAAAAATGCAGAGGATGGGTATGTCAGTCGAATATTTGAAGGAGCTCACAGTAAGTTAGATACATTGAACAAAGTTCGAAGTCATTACTTTCAAAAATAGATACTTATGTATAGCGATATTGTACTACCTGTTTATATTATTAACCTGAAAGAACGCCCGGAACGTTTGGCACATGCTCTGAATGTTTTTAATGGACTGTCCGAGTTTCAAGTTCACCCCATTGAGGCGTGTAAACATGAAATTGGAGCGATTGGGCTTTGGCAAAGCATAATCAATGTTGTGAAAATGGCTTATGAAAGCGACGAAGATGTAATTATTTTGTGTGAAGATGATTTAGTGCTTACACCACACTATAATCGTAATTGGTTTATTGAACAAATTGTTGAGGCTGCTGCACAAGGAGTAGAGATGCTGATGGGCGGCGTTGCCGGCTTTGGGAGTGCTGTACCCGTTGCCCGGAATCGCTACTGGGTCGATTGGTTTTGGGGTACTCACTTTGTGGTGCTATATCGAACAGCTTTTCAAAAAATCTTAGATTATGAATTTAAAGATACTGACACAGCAGATGGTGTCTTTTCCGAAATCACAAGCCACAAGATGGTACTGTATCCGTTTATATCTATTCAAAAAGACTTTGGATATTCAGATGTTACTCAGAGCAATGATAAATTAAAAGGAAAAGTAGATGCGTTGTTTTTACAAGCAGAAAGTAAAATGGCGATTTACCATCAGGCAAACTTAAAATATTTACAAAATCAATAGACAGCGGATGCCGAAAAACTGCTAAAAGAGTAGGCGAATAAATAAAATCAAATGGTATGACAAAATTAAAATTAAACCTTGCTCACGAAGCAGGTGAAGTTCTTACAAGAGAAGAGTTAAAGAAAGTTCTGGGTGGGACTGGTAGTGGAAGTGGGAGTGAAGGAGGATGCAATTGGTATAAATGTGTTTGCTCTGAGCCTCTTTCTGTTGTGATTATCAAAGATCAAACCCCGATTGTTCAAGGAACAGATATTGTAACTGTTACTAAATCTCTTTCTGATGGTGATTGTATGATGTATGGAAGCGTAAAGTGTACGTACGATAAGCCATGCTAAATATAAATTAGGCAGTATTAGATAATCCGAAGGTGTGTCACTAACTTCATATGTGACACATCTTCAGTAAAAAAAATAGAATGATGTCAAACACGAAGTGGTTCCTTTTTGTAATTTTACTTTCAGTACAGGCGGTGTATGCCCAAAACTCCTTTATTGAGTTCTTTTCTGAAGTTGAGACATCGGTTGTAATTTATAAGCCGATAGATAGTGGGTATAACGAGTATTATCCAACGGATACTATTCCGTTGAAATCAAATAATACGTATAGATACGCTCTGAATGTTAATGATTGGTGTGTTGTGCGATGCCAATTTCCTCGTAAACTAAAGCATGATGTTTTTATTCAGGCAGATGAAACGGTGCGGCTCAATATTAGCCCAAAAGAGATTCTATTTGAAGGTGTCAATGCTGCTGCAAATAATTTTTCAAATAACAATATTTTTCAAAGAAATCAAAACGTAAAGTTTCTGGTTAACTCAATATTTAATGGAGAAAAAAAGCAAAGTGTTGAACAAATTATTTATGATACTAAATCTTTATTTCAAGATACTGCACTTTTTTATGATATTGATTCTATGTATCATAACAAGATGATAAACACATCTTGTTATGATTACCTAAATAAAGATATGAAATATAGAATAGCCTATAATTTGGTGAATAAAAAGGATGTGCTTACGGTAGATAAATCTTTAAGAAATGACTCTTTATTGAGTTTTTTAGATGAAATTACAAGCTATGTTTCTGTTGATGGGAATACCTCATCTTATCCTTATGGGAAGTATTTTACTGATTCCTATTCCCAGTTTTTGTTTGATCAACTAAATAAAAGTGAGAGAGATAATTTAGCTGAAAAGGAAGGAAATACGACATTTGGACCGTATCTAAGATATCTGTTGATGCCTGAAAAATTACAGTTATCGCATTTCTTTGATGCACTTGTTCTCCAATATAATTTTGGTGTGAATGAATTTGATAAACTGAAAATGTATAATTATTTGAAGGAGAGTTTTCCCGGAACAAATGCTGTTGAGATTGTAAAGAGTTTTATTGAAGAAGAATTGAAAGACACTTTACCTTTAAATGTAAAGTATATCGACAACCAATTGATTGTAAATGTCTCAGACCTAAGAACGTTAGAATCGTTCAGGTCTAAATATATTTTTATTGATCTCTGGGCCTCCTGGTGTATGCCTTGCAGAGCAGAGTTTACGCATAATAAAAAACTAAATGATTTGCTTGCTAATTATCCTAATGTAGAAAAGTTATATCTTTCTATAGATGATCATAAAAACAATTGGGAAGAGACTATTAAAGCGATGAGATTATCTGGCAGCCATTTGTTAGCTACAACGCAGTTAATTGATGAGTTAAAAAAAGAGATTTACAATTCTGAAAGCATAACGGTGCCCCGCTATGTATTATTGAGCCCGGAAGGTGCTGTTATCAATAATGACCTTCCCCGTCCGAGCTCTATTGATGATCTTAAAATTGCTTTAGAAAAAGCACTTACGCAATAAGGTCTCCTTGATGCTCAAAATATTTATCTACTTATGTTTACATGTGTATGGTTTCTTTTCTGAAATAACAAGCCACAAAATGGTACTTTATCCATTTATATCTATTCAAAAGGACTTTGGATATTCAGATGTAACTCTGAGCAATGATAAATTAAAAGGGAAAGTTGATGCGTTGTTTTTACAAGCAGAAAGTAAAATGGCAATTTATCATCAAGCAAACTTAAAGTATTAACAAAATCAATAAACAGCGGATGCCGAAAAACTGACAATAGAGTAGGCGAATTTATAAAATCAAATGGTATGACAAAATTAAAATTAAACCTTGCTCAAGGAGTAGGTGAGATTCTCACAAGAGAAGAGTTGAAAAAAGTTCTGGGTGGAACTGGAGGTGGTAGTGGTAGTGGAACTTGTAGCGGCGATGCATTAGGAGAAGATGCTGCTGCGAAATTAATATGTTCAGGAACATGCCCCAGTATTAGTGGTTATCAGCAGAAATGCAGGAAGGCTAAACGATTCGAACATAAAGGAAGTGTTCTGGCAGAAGTTATTGGAGCATATTGCTATTGTGCATAAGATTAGAAGAAGAGAGTAGGTCTTGCTCTCTCTTTACCTTTTCCAATTTGTTTAAGGTATTTACACCAACTCGGAATATGGGTAAACCGAGAACTAACTGTTAAAAATAAAATCAATGAAGGTGTATAAATATATAATCATACTACAATTATTATTACTTTATTCCTGTGGCGGTAAGCATCAACAGTTTATTATCGAAGGCTCAATTGATCGTAGTTATAA
This sequence comes from uncultured Paludibacter sp., assembly GCA_964412435.1. Lineage (GTDB taxonomy): Bacteria > Bacteroidota > Bacteroidia > Bacteroidales > Paludibacteraceae > UPXZ01. The sequence goes on along the minus strand of CAYPPC010000062.1, from coordinate 9,171 downwards.
TGGGCAGGTAGCTGAACTCCGATTGTTACATCCGGATACATTCGAGGTGTTGGGGTCAGATACAATTCATAAAGGGCGCTTTCAGTTAAGGGGTGTTGCTAATCCAGACAGCATTGTTTATTTACTAGTACATGATGCTGACAATCCCGAATATACGCTTATCTATCTCAATCCTATTTTAGAAGAGGGTACTATACAGGTTGAAATTAATGACTCTATACATCCGTATTCAGCCATAAGAGGCACACCGTTAAACGATGCGATATCCGATTACTATGATTCCCTGAGTTTGTTGTTGAATCAATTGGAGAACGAAACATTTGATTCAAGACAAAAGGCATCAGAAGATTTGCTTAAAAGTTTCTTCCTTAAGCATGGAGGTAATGCGGCAGGGGTGAAGCTATTTAATGACCTGTCAATAAACGAAGAGAATTTAATGGAATACTATAACCTGCTTTCCGACCTCAATAAAAAGCATCCGGGTGTAGAGCAAACAGTGCGTATTCATAAAAGAGATTTAAAGTCACTTGAACTTATAGGAGCTATTATGCCGCAACATTTTTTTATTACTCAAAGTGGAGAAGAGAAAAGTGTATCGGATTATTTTGGCAAGTCAGAATATCTGTATGTTGGTTTTTGGGCAAGTTGGTGTGGACCATGCAAAAGTGAAATAGCAGAACTAAAAAAGATATACAAAAGCTTGCAACAAAATGATGTCGCAGTACTTTCAATCTCGATTGATAGCAGTAAAGAGGAATGGAAGAGAGCTTTAACGCAAGAATCCATGCCGTGGCCGCAGCTTGTTGTGAAAGATGTTGCTGATATTGAGCTGGTAAAAGACAAATATGGTATTCCGGCAATACCCTTTACCCTTTTGCTTGATAAAACAGGTAAAGTGCTGCAACCTAATATTCACAGTAATTATTTGTTAGGTTGGTTAGAAAAACAAGTAAAAGAGAAATAATAAAACTAACTGTTTGCTAACAATTGTGAGTTATTCAAAATGAAACAGAAATTAAAATTTAACCTGACTCAATGAACAGGTGAAGTTCTTACAAAAGAAGAATTAAAACAGGTATGAATTTTCACACTGAAATAAACAATACAAATTGAAACTAAAATTTCCCCACTACCGCCAGCTTGATGCTATGGACTGTGGCCCCACCTGCTTGCGTATGGTGGCCAAGCACTATGGCCGTAGCTATACCCTGCAAACCTTGCGGCAACAATCGTTTATTACCCGTGAGGGTGTGTCGATGCTCGGCATTAGTGATGCGGCAGAGCATATTGGTTTTCGTTCGCAGGGTGTACGCATTACTTTTGAGCAGTTAGTAGAAGATATACCACTGCCCTGTGTTTTGCATTGGAATCAGAATCACTTTGTGGTTTGCTACAAGATAAAGAAAGAGAAGAATATATGGGGTAAGAAAACCGGTGATTACAAAATTTATATATCGGATCCGGCACAAAATCAGGCTGTTTTTAATAAGGAGGAGTTTCTCAAATGCTGGCTGAGTACCCGTAGAAATAACGAGGATAAGGGAACAGCCTTGGTGCTTTACACCACCCCCGCCTTTTATGAAGCCGAAGATGAAAAGTCAAAATCAAGAGTCAATCTGCGCTATTTTGCCCGCTACCTGATACCGCACCGTTCGCAGATTTTTCAACTTCTTATAGCCATGCTCGTTATAAGCGGACTTTCATTGATTTTTCCGTTTTTAACACAAACCATGGTGGATGCCGGTATCGGCAACCACAACTTAAACCTGATTACGCTGATACTCATTGCCCAGTTGGTATTGTTTTTTACGCAAATGGGCATTGAGTTTTTACGAAGTTGGATTGTGCTGCACACCACCACGCGAATAAATATTTCGCTGATTTCCGATTTCTTAATCAAACTGATGCGACTTCCCCTCGGCTATTTTGATACCAAGATGTTTGGAGATATTATGCAACGCATCGGCGACCACGGGCGCATTCAATCTTTTCTTACAGGTACGAGCATCAGCGTGGTGTTTTCCTTTGCCAACTTTATTATTTTCGGGTTTATTCTGGCCTATTATAACTTCGTGATATTGGGAGTCTTTTTGGTAGGTAATACGCTCTATGTGCTTTGGGTGCTTGCTTTTCTGCGCTACCGGCGCGAGTTGGACCAACGCCGCTTTTCACAAGCCTCTGCCGACCAAAGCAATATGGTAGAGCTGATTACCGGTATGCAGGAGATAAAACTAAGCAACAGCGAGAAACAAAAGCGGTGGAAGTGGGAGCGGATTCAGGTCAAGCTTTATAAAATAAGCATGAAAGGCTTAGCTTTGGGTCAATACCAACAACTTGGTTCCTCCTTTTTTAGTCAGATAACAAGTCTTACAATCTCCTATATTGCTGCCCGATCTGTAGTAGAAGGGCAAATGACATTGGGTATGATGATGTCGCTTAGCTATATCATTGGACAATTATCGGCACCTATCAGCCAGTTTATCGGTTTTGCACAATCGCTGCAAGATGCTAAAATTAGTCTGGAGCGTCTTGGCGAGATTCACAACAAAGAGGATGAAGATGACTTGTCAGATATACAAATTGCAGACTTACCGGAAGATAAAAGTATCCATATCAAAGATTTGTGGTTTAGCTACGATGGCGCAGACCGTGACTTTGTACTGGAGGATATCACCTTGGATATTCCACAAGGCAAAACTACCGCTATTGTAGGGGCAAGCGGCAGCGGAAAAACTACCTTGATAAAACTGCTTCTCGGATTTTATCCGCTGAATAAAGGATCTATTTATATTAATCGAACACCGTTGAAAAACATCAATAACCGGGTGTGGCGGCAAAAAACAGGTGTCGTAATGCAGGAAGGTTATATCTTTTCCGATACTATTGCCGGGAATATTGCCGTGGGCGAAGAGGAGAATGTGGATAAAGAAAAATTACTTCATGCGGTGGAAGTGGCCAATATTCGGGAGCATATTGATTCATTGCCCCTTGGTTATAACACAAAAATTGGGATGGAGGGAAAAGGGGTGAGCCAGGGGCAAAAACAACGCCTGATTATTGCCCGTGCCGTGTATAAAAACCCGGATTATCTCTTTTTCGATGAAGCCACCAATGCTTTGGATGCAACAAACGAGCGACAGATAATGGATAACTTAGCGGAGTTCAACAAAGATAAAACGGTGGTAATCGTAGCGCATCGTCTTAGCACTGTGCAGCATGCCGATAAAATTGTGGTATTGGATAAGGGGCGAATTGTAGAAGAGGGAACACACCGGGAGCTAACCAATAAAAGAGGTTTTTATTATCAATTAGTAAAAAATCAATTGGAGTTAGGGCAATGATAGAACACAGATAATGCAAAGTTTTGCCGGGTTTCATAGATATAGAAAATGGAAGATAAAAATAACACAAATATAAACAAATCACAACCACTTGAAACTTCCCCTTTGCCGGATAGTTATGATGTTGAACTTCGGAGCGAAGAGGTGCAGGAGGTTATGGGGAATGTTCCGCCCTGGATATTGCGGCGCGGAATTATAGTGTTGGCACTTTTTCTGTTGGTGCTGCTTGTAGGTAGTTGGTTTTTTAAGTATCCGGAAACAGTTTCTGCCAATCTAACACTTACAACCGATAACCCACCAGCTACAATTGTAGCAAAAACAACGGGTAAAATAGAAGCTATTTATGTTGACGATTTGGACACGATAGTGGCCGGTACGCCACTTGCTTTAATAGAGTCAACGGCTTCTTTAAGTGATATTCTATACTTGGAATCTGTTTTGGCTCAGGGCTTAAGCGCAATTAGTTCGAGTAAGGAGTTTTATATTAGAAATAGCTATTTGAAGTTAGGTAGTTTGCAAAATGCTTGGAGTAGCTTGCAAAATCAGCTGGAAGCCTACAATAACTTTATTCGTCTTGATTATTATCCCCGAAAAATAGAGGCAATAGCTAGAGAAATAGAAGCGCGTGAAAGTTTATATTTGAGCAATAAAAAGCAGCAAGAAATTATTGAGAAACAGCATTTGTTAGAGAAAAAAGCCTATGACAGGGTGATGTCGCTCAAAGAGAAAAACTTTATGGCCGAAAGTGAATTTGAGCAGGCCACTGCAAAATTCTTACAAAGTGAAATTACTGTAAATAACATGCTTGCAAGCATGGAAGGGTTGTTGATTGATAAAATGAAATTGGAGGAGACCCTTGTAGATATGGAGCATAAGTATGTTGAAGAGCGTAATCTGCAAAATACAGCACTAAAATCACTTGTCTGGCAACTTCAAAATGAAATAGCAAGCTGGAAAATGAATTATTTGCTTATTTCACCGGTAGATGGGCAGGTAAGTTTTACCGAGGTATGGGCTGTTAATCAGAATGTTTCAGGTGGTCAGCTTGTATTTACCGTTGTTCCCAGCACAAGTACAATGCTAGTAGGTAAGGCTAAATTGCCGGTCAATCGTTCCGGGAAAGTGAAAGCGGGACAACAAGTGCATGTGAGTTTCGATAATTTTCCCGAAAATCAGTTTGGCATGGTCAGGGCAGTTGTAAAAAGCAAATCTCTAACGCCACTCCCCGATGGGTTTTATGTGCTTGAATTGTCATTTCCACACGGTTTGAAAACAAGTTATGGTGAGCAGTTGCCAATATCTCAAGAAATGACAGCAAATGCAAAAATAATTACTGAAGATACCCGTTTGTTAGAGCAGTTTTTCTTACCGCTAAAACAGATGTTACGAAATCAATAAAGTGTAGTTTAACTACTAAGTAAATTAGTCATTCTTCATGCTTTTAACTTAGTGTTGATAGGTATAGAATAACCTGCCAAGATAAAGATAATAGCTTTTCTTTCAGAATCTCAATTAACGTTAAACCTTTAATAATGTAAGTGTAATTGTTGCATGTATTTGTTATATTTGTCATCATGTAATAAATAAAATAAAATTTTAATATTACTGCAAACTTTACAGGTAATTCCGTTACACAGGTTGATCACATCAAATAAAAAGTAGAAATCGTGTTAATTGAGATAAAGAAATTAGATAAAGATTACGTCATGGGCGATGTGGTGGTACACGCTTTGGTGGATATCAATTTGAATATTAAACAGAATGAATATGTCGCCATCATGGGGCCTTCCGGTTCCGGAAAATCGACCCTGATGAATATCCTCGGATGTTTGGATACTCCTACTTCGGGCGATTACTTTTTCCGGGGAGCGGATGTGAGCCAGATGGACGATGACGAGCTGTCGGCCATGCGTAACAAGGAGATTGGTTTTGTTTTTCAAAACTTCAATCTGCTGCCTAAGCTTTCTGCTTTGCAGAATGTGGAGTTACCTTTGGTTTACTCCGGAATACCTAAAAATGAACGACGCGATAAAGCCATTGCAGCACTTGAGCGGGTGGGGTTGGCCGATAGGATGGAGCATAAACCCACGGAATTGAGCGGTGGACAGCGTCAGCGGGTGGCTATTGCACGAGCCTTGGTTTCCAAACCGGGCATTTTGCTGGCCGATGAGCCTACCGGTGCGCTCGACTCTAAAACGGGTGTAGAGATTATGCACCTCTTTGACGAACTGCACCGCGAAGGCAATACCATTATTGTGATTACACACGAACAGGAAATTGCCGATTATGCACGTCGTACGATCCATATTCTCGATGGAAAAATTAATTCTGACACCCTGAATGAAATACGGAAATAAACGCAGATTTGTGATAAGAGATAACTACTACTTTTATATTTGAAAAATATGCTGCCATGAATCATAGAAAATTTACAAATAATAAGAATAAATTAATGCGGAACATCTCAATCAGCGCACCATTCTCTCCCTTTGGGGGCCGGGGAGCTTTTTGGGGAGCTTTCCTTCTACTTATTCTTTTCTCTTTACACACTGCAAATGCAGAGAAATATATCCTCGACCTTGATAAAAGTATCGAAATAGCCAAGGAGAAAAGTTACAGCATGAAAAATCTGCAAAAAGATTTTGAGTCGGCTGAGTACAGTCTGAAAGCAGCTACCAGTCGGTTGAAAACGCATATTAATCTCAATATGACACTGCCCGATTATTCGGAAACGATTCGAACTTTTGAAGATAGCACGGGGATTACTTTTTATCCGATAAAGCAGTTGCGAAATAATATTGGTCTAGAGATTAACCAACCCTTAATTACAGATGGTAACCTCTTTATTCAAACCGGCTTGTCCAACTACGACGACTATTTTTCAAATAACCGCTCAACGCAACTCAATACCCGTTTCGGGTTTCGCCAGCCTATTGACGCACTTTACGGTTATAACGCCATTCGAAATACATTGAAGCAAGCAAAATTAGCATATGAGCGCTCCAGCAAGCAGTTGCAACGTGAAGAGCTCAACCTGGTGTATGAGGTGAGCAGTTCATTTTACAATTTGTTGTCGGTGCAAAAAAGCGTTGAGATCGCCGAGCTTAACTTAGAGCGGCAGACAGAAGCGTATAATATTGCTAAGAATAAGTACGAAGCCGGGCTGATTCGTGAGGTGGATGCACTGCAAATGGAAGTTGACCTGGCAGAGGCGCAAAACAGTTATGATATGGTCCTGGTCAATCAACGTTCATCCGACAACGCTTTCAAACATCTGCTGGGCCTCGAGTTGGATGATGAGGTAGAGTTAAGCTCCAGCCTGGAATATGAGATTGTTTTAGTGGATCCTGAAAAAGCGGTAGAGCTGGCATTGGCGCATCGTTTGGAGATTCGTGAGCAGGAGATTCAGATTGAGTTGGGTAAAATGAATGTGAAGCAGCAAAAAGTTCAGGGGATGATTCGCGGAAATATTAATGCCTATTATGAGAAAATCGGTGTAAATCAGACGGATATTAAATCACCAATTATGGGTTCTATTGGTAATGCTTACCAAA
>CAYPPC010000062.1:0-2266 GCA_964412435.1 uncultured Paludibacter sp. | reverse complement strand
CCTCAAAACTACGGGGTGGGATTTACCATCTCTGTGCCTATACTCGACTGGGGTGAAAACAGAGCACAAGTGCGTGCTGCAGAAACTCGTTTAGAGCAAAACATCATGCGCAAAGAAGAGACTGAGCGTAATATTGAGCGTGAGGTGCGCAACTTAGTGAATGATCTGAACAGTAGTTTGAAACGACTTCAGCTGCTTGAAAAAAATATTAATGTGGCTGAAAAAAGTTTCGAAATTACCCGTCAGCGCTACTCCGATGGCGATATTGACAGTCAGGCTCTTGCCCTGGAGCGCAACCGACTCAACAACGCTTACAACTCACACCTGAGTGCCTATATCAACTACCAGCTCAAACTGGCCGATATTATGCGTAAAACATTTTATGACTTTAAGAATAACAAAGAGATATAATTGCAGAAAAGGGAAGCCGTTTTAAGGACTTCCCTTTTGTTTGCTGTGGAGTTTATTTTGTTTTATTAAACCTCAGGTTATTGGGTGTTTTTGTACACTAAGCACTGCATAACTATGATTGAGTATTACTTTAAACTTTGATAGTATCATTTGATACTATCAAAGGTGGCTCTTTTACCTGATTCTGCCAAATATAATTCTATCAAATTTTGAATGCTTGTATCAAAAAGTTAGTGTTCGTATATCATAATTTCGCAAGATACTCGGCTAATTCATCTTTTCCTCTAACTCTTGTAATTTCACCCGTTTCAAGTTGCTGAATAGCTTTTTCTATCTTGTTCTCCATCTCTTCTGAGATTTGAATATCACCCGATGTAATTGGTGTGATAAGATATTTATTAGCACCTCGCTTCACAATCACCCTCTTTCCTTTATCGGCAAGCTCGAAATAAGTCTTTTGCTTACTTCGGAACTCTTTACTTGTTATTTCTATTGCTGACATAATCAAATTGCTGTGCGTACATAAATGTGTACACAAAGATGCAAAATAATATTTTATAAAACAACTGTTCAGAAAGAATTTCTAATACTTAAAGGAGTTTAGATGCTTATTGTCAGTCTGAATTTTTGTTTTACAAGTTTCTTCACAGTGTTTAACTCAACTTTTTTCAATCTGTTTTCTTTATCGTTTGATAATTACTTGAAATTTATTTGTCAATAAAGCACTACAAAAAGTCATGTTTGCTTGTCTATGTGAAAATAATACTTTACTTTTGTAGCAAATCATTTAAACTTCAATACCATGAAACAAAAAATTCTATTTCCAAACAAATTTAAGAGAGTAGGTTGGTTTATTCTTATTCCTGCTTTGATAATGGGCGTTTTGCATAACTTAATCACAATTGAGATTAATATCCCTGTTTTTGCAATTTATGCCGATAAAATTGTTGGTGAAACTCAATGTTTTACGCTATTCGAAACTGACATTGTTAAAACATTAATCGGTGTTTTGTTGATTGTGGGTGGACTGTTGGTAGCCTTTTCGAGAGAAAAAAACGAGGATGAATATATTTCAAGCCTTCGTTTGAACTCTTTGTTATGGGCTGTACTGGTCAATTATCTTATCCTCCTGTTTATGTTTCTGTTTGTCTACGGGCTTGGATTCCTGCATGTGATAATTTACAATACGTTTACTGTTTTAGTGATTTTTATCGCCAAGTTCAACTATTCTTTGTATCGAAACTCTAAATTGAATCCAAATGAAGAATAATATTAAGGTGCAAAGAGCAATTAAAAATATAACACAGAAAGAGTTATCCGATATCATTTCTGTAAGTCGTCAATCGATAAATGCTATAGAAACTGGGAAATATGTTCCATCTACCGTTTTAGCACTTAAAATTGCAAAGTATTTTGGTAAACCGGTAGAAGAGATTTTCTTTCTCGAAGAGGATGATTAAAATAAGGATGCAACTTCCTTAACTTTGTCAAATAAAATGAAACCGTGAAACATTTTCACGGTTTCATTATTCTTAATGATCTTACTTACTTGCACTATCCAACAGCCCCAGATCCTCGCTATCTAATTTCAAATTGGGTGCCGTAAGCATCGTTTCCAATTGCGACAAGTTGGTTGCGCTGGCAATAGGAGCACCGATATGTGGCTGCGCCAGAAGCCAGGCCAATGCAACAGCAGCTTGTTGTGTGTTGTGTTTTTCGGCTACTTTTTCTAAAGCATTCAAGACTGCAAATCCCTTTTCATTTAGATATTTGGCAGCATCGCTACCCCGAACACTTTTACCGAAATCGGCTTCACTTCTATATTTCCCGGTCAGGAAACCGGCTGCTAACGACC
>CAYPPC010000061.1:0-13345 GCA_964412435.1 uncultured Paludibacter sp. | reverse complement strand
TGCAGAGTCTGAAGTTTATTTCAGCACGCTTTATGCAAAACGGCGGCTCCTGGATTTATATGCCACAAGAAGTTACCATCTCTGTTTCGGAGGATAATGAGCAGTTCACTGATCTAGGTGTTATCAAGTCTCCCTACGGCATTGAAGTGGAAGGTACTTTCTTCCATGATTTTGGATGGCGGGGCAATACAAAGGCGCGTTATGTACGCTACACAGCATCACCCACAGGCCGAAAAGGTGGCTGGGTATTCACCGATGAAATCGTGATTTGGTAGCAAAAACATAGTTTTTAAAATAAAAACAGGTGCATCATTAAGTTAAACGCTTAATCATGCACCTGTTTGTTTTACTGATAATCAGCTGCTTATTGCCAGTAATTATTCGCAGCTGCCACCGTTTGATATTCAATCGCAACCACTTCGGCTGAAAGAATCAGCAGACCGGCATCTTCAGCATACTGACCGCGTAGACGCTGTTTTACCTCACCGTCACTTTGAATAGCCCCAATGGTTTTGCGAGCCATTTTTATGGCCAGCTCCCGCCCTTCCTGCGGGTTTGCCGTAATCAGACTGCCCAACCAGAGGTCCGGGTTCTCGTCGGCAACAAGTTGTTCAGTTTCTACATTAGCTGCCTCATTAGCAGCAGTGTTGGTCGTGGCCTGGTCGCAAGCAACCAGCAGACCACCCAGCATCAGAAGTACGAATAGTTTTTTCATAAAAGATAGAATTTAATTGTTTACACTCTTGACTTTTAGAGTAGTTCTTGTTTTAATTATTAACAAATTTACACGCTAATTTGTTCTATTAAGATAAAGTTTGCGCAAAAAAAATCGGATGTTCACACGCGGCAAACATCCGATCTCTTTATTTTAAGGACCGATTAATTCGGGATATTATAGACTGTTTTGCGCGTTCCATCCCAGCCAATCGCATCGATGCGCGCTGAACCGGCGGGATAAAGAGCAAAAATAGTACCCGCCGAAGAATAACGGAAACCAGCCATCGTAATGCGGGTCAGTTTTCCATTTGCATCAAAGGTTTCAAATGCAACCGCATTTTGAATTACACCTGCTCCAAATCCAACATGACCGTTATTTGGGAAATAGCGATGAAGTCTGACCAGTCCCTCCGACTGATATTCTACTTCCAATGGAAGCTGATCCCGATAAATTTCATAGTTTTTCGCACTGATATAGTACATCACCGGTGATTCCGGCTCCGGGTATTGCACACCATGCACTTTCAGAGCATCCACCTGAGCTTGTGTAATCCGCATATAACCATTAGTATAGTCAATCAGGTAATCATTATACACTTTCAACATACCCACTTTTTCAAAGAAAGGCACCAGGTTCATACCGGTGGAATCCATCGCATGCTTCATAAAGTTCAGCTGATACTGGCCGTCAGAAAGGTTGGTCGGATCCTGACGTGCTGCTTCGTGCATCTCGCCCCAGAAATCGGGATGGTAACCCGCTTCGTGGAAATAGAGTGTTAACTGCCACAGCGGTGCCAGTTTCACAAAGTGGTCATAGTTTTTGCCGGCAGGCGAACCCGACGGACTGTCATAATAGTAATCATGTCCCTCCTGCATCATCCATTTTACGCCATCTTTTATAGCGTGATTCAAATAAGCATTAAATCGACCGCCAACACCGTGCATATAGTCCACACTATGGTTAAAGTCCTCATCTTCGAGTCTGTAGAAGGGAGTGCCGCCCAATGAGCGGATCCAGGGGCCGTTTCCAATTTTATGCTGCACATAGGAAGAGTAGATATTGTTGGTTACCTCGGTGGTTGAAACCCATTTCAGGTTGGGACGAACCTGGTTCACGTGACCCAGCTCGTGGGCAATGCCCCACCAGTCGATATTTCTCGCCTCGATATAGCTGAAGCTGGTCATATTGGGAATTCCTGCGCCGGTTCCGTCCGCAAACATACCACTTGCCACTGAACGGGAGTACATTCTGTTTTTAGGCTCCTTCTTGTATTTAATCAGACCCATCAGTTCGTGCTCACGATACACGATAGAGTCATAAGCCAGGGCAAAATTGGCACCTTTGCCTACGTTTCGGGTTTTGAATCCCTGAGTGGGATAGCAGGCGTGGTGGCGCTGACTGATCACATCAAACATCGGCTCTTTGGCAGCCCCAATCAGACGTGTGAACTCAGAGTTGGCCGTAGCCAGATCGTAAGTACCATCAGACTGTTTGTATTTTTCCAGGTCATAATAACCGGTTACTTTCCCGAATGCAAAATGCACTTTCACCTTGGGAGCTGTTGCCCAGTTGGTGGTGTAGTAGCTTAAATAGGACTGACCGCGGTTGGCCGCTTTGATTTTATTAATTCCGTTTTTCAGAAAATAGGTGGACCGGCCGCTCTCGGTTGGATATTGATTTTCAATCAGCAGTGAAACACTCTCTTCACCCGGATTATCCACAAAAATGATGATTTCATCGTCCTTCTCGAAATAGATACCGGTGGGGTTTTCATAGGGATTGTAGCCCGATGTTTTCATCCAGTTTGCTGTTTCTGAAATAGTCGGGTAAGCTTCAAATTCATTCACGCGGAACTCTGTGTTGTAACCACCCGCTTTGAGGGTTCTTGCCAGTTTTTTTGCAAAAGGATTAACCAAAGCATTGATCTGCTCTTCTGTTACCTCCGGTTTAAGCACTGTGCAAAGCTTATCTTCAAACAGTTCGAACATCGCTGTTGCACCCGGGTTAATTTGATAGAACTCCATTTCAGCGCAGCTGGCAAAACCACCAACCCCCGTAGAAACTACGAAACGAACCGCAGTCGGATTTTCAAGTCCATCGGGAAAAACAACCACAGAAGAGGCTGAAGATCCGCCAAAATCATAATCTCCATGTAACACAAAACTGTTGCTGCCTTCCAATTGATAATAGACTTTTACCTTTTCAAAATTTCCGTTGCTCCCGCCGGCGGTGCGCGGATGGTAAATAAGGTAGTCTATTTTATCTACATTTTGGAAATTGTAGGTAAGTGTTACGGGCAGGTGATTTCCACTCCAAGGAGAGTGGTAATGCGTTGACATATTGCCGTCGTGCGACAAGTTAATACCTTCGCCCGGTTGGCTCGCAGAGGCTGTGGCGGAGCTCACTTTTATTTTGTGGTCTCCTTTGATAAAGCTTTCAGCGTTATTTTTAAGCTGTGTTACTGTAAAGAGCTTTTTATAACTACTCCCTACATCTGCAATTTCTACCACTCCGGTCCGTTCTGTGTCACTCTCATTTTGCGAAGTGGTCAGATAGAGGTAATTCTTTTCAAACTTATCAACCCGGATCCAATCCGCCTTGGAAGTTACGGTAAAGTCAACACCGGATACCAACTCCACGGTAATCAGGCTGTCGAGGTAGCCGGCGATAAGGTTATCGTAAGAGAGCATAATGGTGGGCGCTTTTCCTTCAGCCTGCAGATTGGCCGGATAAGTTGGCTGCGCCAAAGCAGTTGCGAAAGATAAAATGAAACCCAGAATCAGGGTGAATGTATATCGTTTTGTCTTCATCATTTTCCTGTTTTGTTGTGATATTTTTTAAGTATTTGATTGTTAAAGAGCTACTTTATGGTTATTTACGAGATAAATACCACGTGGCAGCTGCAGCTCAATTTGACCGGTAAGGCGATCATAGGAGTGGACCAGCTCACCTTTAATGGTGTAGATCCGAACCGCCTGTTCGCGGCGTGAATCAATGATCAGTTTACCATTAATAGTTGCTACAGTGAGCATATTGTCAGCCTGGTTTTGATCCAAACCGGTGCCTGCCACTACCACAGATTGCGAGGTAATTATTTTCGGCAAAGCCGGAAAAAGTGCGGAGCTGATCTCACCTGATATATGGGCAACCGCTCTTTTGAAAATGAATTTTCCGTCGGTTTCATCGTAGTCCACACCCGCCACCAGATCATTCACTCCGTCGGTCCAGCGAAATGTAGCCTGAGTTGCGACACCATCAGCAGTAGTTAATTGTGCAGAGAGGTCCAATGTCTGCCCGGTCTCCAGGTAAGCCGGAATGGGCAGCGGATTTTGCGGAGCGTAGTTATAGTTTTCAACAGCATCGGTGGAGAGCAAAGCAGCATAACCCAGACTGTTTTGATTCAGGTAGAGTGCAGCCAGATTTTCACTGCTGCCGTAGCTCAGTTTTTCAATGCCGGCATTGTCAGCCGAAAGATAAGCCAGTTCATCGGCTGCACTTAAATCCAGAGTGGTAAAATCATTGTTATTGCACCAAACATCGGTCAGTGATTTTAGCCCTGTCACATTAAGTGTGGTCAGTTCATTATTTTGGCACATCAGGGAGCTCAAGGGGCTATTGGATCTCAGATTCAGGCTTTTCAGTTTATTGTTCTGACACCAGAGCGTCTTCAAACGAATCTGATTGCTGAGCGTGAGCGTACCGATCTGGTTATCATTACAAATCAAACTCTCCAGCATTCTGTTACCGGTCAAAGAGAGGGAGGTCAGTTGGTTATTATTCACAACCATCTCCTTGAGCCGTGTGAGTCCGGCTACAGAAACAACTGCCAGTTTATTGAAAGCCAGATTGACTTTTACTAACTGTTTATTAGCAGTAAGTGTGATTGTTTCCAGCTCGTTGCCGGAAGCAATAAGCACTGAGAGCGAACTGATTTCACCCACATCCAGATGAGTTAACGACTGGCCCGAGCAGTCGAGCAAAGAGATGTCATAAGCACGAATAAGCACATTTTGTCCGCTAAGTGTTCCGGTGATAGGCTGCCCCAGCGAGACATAAGGGGTAAAAACACCATCTCCCCAGTCCACATCCAACTCAACGCCATAATTCAACGTAAACGTAAATGGGTCACCCGGATTGAGCGCGGTAGTCATGCTCAGTTGCTCCTGAGCCTGTAAGGTACGGGTACCAAAAAGAATCAGTACCATCAAAAAAGCGTAGCTGATTTTCTTCATAGATTTTATTGTTTTGTGATTGATTAATAAGGTTTTCTAAATATACAGACTGCAAAGTTAATCGTTTTCAAAAGCATAGCCAAAGTTTAGTAAAAATATTCCTCACTAAACGCATGTTAAACTCTTGTAAAAACAGAAACATTCTTTTCTATCCGGCTGTTTTACCTGAAACATTCAAACAAAAAACAATGAAAACAGATAATAAACTACGGGTAGAAGTGTGGAGCGATATAGTTTGCCCTTTCTGCTATATCGGGAAACGTCATTTTGAAAAAGCATTGGCTCAATTTGAACATGCTGATGATATTGAACTGGAATTTAAAGCCTATCAGCTGGACCCCGGTTTTGTGCAGGATTCAGACAAAAAGCATGATCTCATCGGTAGTCTGGCCCAAAAATATGGACGCAGTATCGAACAAACCAAAGCCATGCTGGCCGGTATCACCGCTTCTGCCCAAGCTGCGGGTCTCAACTATGATTTTGATAATGCAGTCACCTTCAACACCCGCGATGCGCACCGAATTGCTCAGATGGGTAAAGCACGGGGTCTGGGAGATGCACTCGAAGAGCGCTTTTTTGCCTCCTATTTTGTAGAAGGCAAAAATCTGGGTGACCGCGAGGTGCTGCGGTCCGAAGCTATTGCAGCCGGACTTACAGCAGAAGATGTAGAGGAGGCTTTAAGTAATGAAAAATGGCTGGATCGGGTGAATTATGAGATTGCAGAAGCAGCTCAAATTGGAGTTCGGGGCGTCCCATTCTTCGTTTTGAATCGCCGCCATGCTGTTTCCGGTGCGCAACCGGTAGCCTCTTTTTTAGAAGCTCTCACCAAAGCACACAGCGAATGGCTTGCCAGTCAGCCTAAAAACCTCGAAATCATCGAAGGAGATGAGGCATCCTGCGATATTGATGGTGGGAATTGTTAGAATTTGAGATAATCGACAAAACCCAAAGAGTTTGAGTGTAAAATAATTTCCAAAAAATGTATTTGCCTATCGTTTTCGATCATATATAGTTATTTTCATGTGTTTTTGAATAGAGTTTCTTTAATTTTCAATATATTTGCATCAACACTTAAATTGATATAGCGATGAAAACGGTAATTCTAACCTCTTGCAATAATGCAACAGAAGCGCATCTCATTCAGGGAAACCTGGCGAATGAGGGGATTGAGAGTATGATTTCGAATGAAAATTACACCTCGCTCTATCCGAACATGAACGGAGCGATGGGCAGCGGCATTCAGATTCTGGTTAATGAGGCAGATGCTGAACGAGCTTTAGCTGTAATACAGGGCAACGATTAGGCAGTGCACTGCGATAACTGTGACTTCAGGGATTAAAGCAAATAGTAAGCAAAAATATCTTCAAAAGTCTTGAAATAATGTTTGTTTCACTATTTTCAAGCAGTGCCTTCGGAAATGTAAAGTCCATGTATCATTGTAGCAATGACCTTACAATTTAACAGTTTACTCCTTTAAAATGAGAAGAGGGACTTTTCACAAAGTCCCTCCTTATAGGTATTAGCTATCTCTTAAGGTATAAAAAAAAGATTGTGTTGTATTTACTTGATGCAAAGAAACAACAAATAATCTACTCCTCCAAAATATCAGATATGTTATAAAACCTGTTTTCAGTAATATATTTGACTTTTTTCTTACAATCTGAAAACAGCGTCAATCCCAAAACAACACAAAAACACTCTTAACCACATGACAACCACACACATATGCAACACCGACAGTTATTAACAATTTGACTTTTTGTCACATATTCAATCGAGTCGCCAAATTGCAATGAAAAAGTAATTTGTAATGTCTATTTTAAAATTTCGCCTTGAATACCCCGCAAAAAAGGGCTCTAAAAAACAAATAGTTTAAATTTTCTTATCTTTGCACTTCAATTTTGAACAAAACAGCTTAAACAAATAACAAAATTGCCCGATCAGGCCATTATTTTACAATTATGATTAAAGAGTTAAGATTGAAGCATTTTCCCGTTTCCTTTTTTTCAATGATTTTGGGTCTGTCCGGATTTACCATCGCACTTCAGCGGGCTGAGCAGTTTCTGGATTTTCCCTTGCAATTGAGCAGTTTTGTATTATACTTTGCTCTTGCCATGCTGCTTTTGGTAGCCGGGGTATATGTTATTAAAATGATTCGGTTTCCGGGAGAGGTAAAAAGTGAGTTCTATCATCCGGTAAAGGTGAGTTTCTTCCCTACTCTCTCCATCAGTCTGCTGCTTTTCAGCATAGCTTTGTTACCGGTAAACCTGGCAGTTTCCAAATATATCTGGATCGCCGGAACAGGGATTCACTTCGCATTCACCTTGAAGATTATCTCCATGTGGATGACTCACAACAAATTTGAGATGAAGCATATGAATCCGGCCTGGTTTATTCCGGCCGTGGGTAATATTATAGTACCCATTGCAGGTACCACCCACTACCCTGAGGAAATTTCATGGTTTTTCTTCAGCGTTGGCCTCTTCTTCTGGATAGCACTTTTTGTAATTTTCTTCAACAGAATTATCTTCCACAATCCGCTCCCTGATAAACTTTTGCCGACCCTATCCATTTTGATAGCACCACCGGCAGTGGGCTTTACTGCTCTGCTCAGACTGACCGGAGAGCTGGGAGAGTTTACCATGATTCTCTATTTCGTGGCGCTTTTTATGCTGATTCTTTTGTTGTCACAGGTGAATCTTCTCAGAAAAATCGAGTTCTACCTCTCCTGGTGGGCCTACTCTTTTCCGCTGGCCGCCATCACTATCGCAAGCTTAGTGATGTATAATGAGACCGGCTACGACTTTTTCAACTATCTTTCGTGGGCGCTGCTTATCCTATTAATCGCAGTTATTTTATTGCTTTTAGTCAGAACAGCCATCTCTATGGGCCGGAAAGAGATATGTATTGAGGATGATTGATCCGGTAAATTTGAAACAACTTTCTTTCAAGAAAATATATTTGTTATGAGAAAAATATTATTGATACCCGTTTTAATGCTTTTAGCTTTTGTCTCCTGCAACAAAACGACTCAAAGTACCGCTAAAACCGGTAAATCTGTGCAGGTTCCGGCATTTTCAGCAGACAGCGCATACAGTTATATTGAAAAGCAGGTGAGCTTCGGACCCCGCGTGCCCAATAGCAGCGGACATGAGGCCTGCGGCAACTGGCTGGAGCAGAAATTGAGTGATTTTGGTGCTGAGGTTACAGTTCAGAAAGCTGACCTGACCGCATTTGACGGCACTGTGCTGAAAGCAAAAAACATTATAGCCAGCTTCAACCCGGAGGCAAGCAAGCGCATTTTGCTTTTTGCCCACTGGGACACCCGCCCCTGGGCTGATCATGATCCCGAAAGCAACAACCGCACTAAGCCCATTCTGGGTGCCAACGATGGTGCAAGCGGTGTGGGTGTTTTGCTCGAAATGGCACGCCAATTTGGGTTGCAGGCTCCGGCTGCCGGTGTTGATATCATACTTTTTGATGCTGAAGATTACGGGGCTCCTGAATATTTGAGCAATGCGGACAATGTGGACAGCTGGTGTCTGGGCAGTCAGTACTGGTCAAAAAACAAACACAAACCCAACTACCGAGCAAAATATGGTATTCTGCTCGATATGGTGGGCGCTCCGGGTGCTAAATTTTACCGGGAGCAGATCTCTGATTATTATGCAAAATATGTGGTTGACAATGTGTGGCGCACTGCCGCTTCACTCGGCTTTGGCAACTACTTTATCGACAGTCCGGGAGGTGCCATCACCGATGATCACCTCTATGTGAATCAACTGGCCGGCATACCCGCTATCGACATTATTCAGTACGAACCCGATAACAACACCGGTTTCGGGCACTACTGGCACACGATGGATGACACCATGGAGCATATTGACAAAAATACACTCCAGGCAGTAGGTGCAACTGTTACTTATATCGTTTACAATGAGTAAATCAGAATCCGGCAATGCTGAAATATAAAAAAATAGCAGTAAAAATAGGCAGTAACGTGCTCACACAGGAGGATGGTCAGCTCGATCTCACACGGATGCAAACCCTGGTTGACCAATTGAGCCGGCTGCATCAGTCAGGTGTTCAGATTATACTGATTTCATCGGGTGCGGTGGCTGCAGGACGCAGTGAACTCGCTGTGGAGAAAAAGCTGGATATTGTGGAGCAAAGGCAGCTTTTTTCAACCATTGGCCAGGTGAAGCTGGTGAATCACTACTCCCGGCTTTTTGCCGGATATGGCATCACTATCGGCCAGGTGCTCACCACAAAGACAAACTTTGAAGGGCGTGTAAACTATCTGAATCAAAGAAACTGTATTCGGGTTATGCTTGAAAATGGAGTGATTCCGGTAGTGAATGAAAATGACGCCGTATCTGTGAGCGAACTGATGTTTACAGATAATGATGAGCTCTCCGGGCTAATCGCCTCTATGATGAGCGTGGATGCCCTGATTATACTGAGCAATATCGATGGAATCTTTGACGGCCAACCGGGTGCCCCTGGAGTGCAACTGATCAGAGAGGTGAAACCGGGCGATGAAATCGGTCATTTTATCCAAACCGGAAAGTCTGAATTTGGTCGCGGTGGTATGAAAACCAAAGCCTCTATTTCTCAAAAAATTGCAGCGGAAGGCATCGATGTTTATATTGCCAACGGCAAAAGAGACGACATTCTGCTTCAACTGGCAGATAATGATCCGGATACCCCCTCCACCCGCTTTGTAGCTTCTGAGAGTGATGTTTCGAGTGTAAAAAAATGGATTGCTCACAGCGATGGCTTTGTAAAAGGTGAAGTGCTTGTTGACAAAAATGCTGCTGATGCGCTTTGCAGCGATGAGGCTGTGAGTCTTTTACCGGTAGGAATTCTAAAAATAAGCGGCCGGTTTGAAAAGGATGATATTATTAAGATTGTTGGAGAGAACCATTCGCTGATCGGATGGGGAAAAGCACAGTACAGCAGTGAAAAAGCGAAACAGCTTCTTGGTAAAAAGGGGCAGAAACCGCTGGTACACTACGACTATCTGTTTTTGCAGTAAGAAATTCAATAAGAGCGGTTTCACCGATGGTGAAGTCGCTTTTTTTATGCTTTTCTCCGAAATTCAGCCAGACAGATTCCTGTGGCAACAGAGACATTCAAAGATTCTGATCCGCTCTGATCTCCCGGAAAAGCAGGAATCAATATTCGCTCATTTACAAACTGCATCAGCTCATCAGAAATACCTTTGCCTTCATTACCCATCAGCAAAATACCGCTGTTCCGAAGCTCTTTTTGATAAATATTCTCGCCGTCCATCAGGGTTCCGTAAACCGGCACTTCATCACCTGTACTACTTAAAAAATGAGCTAAGTCGACATAATGTACCTTCACACGGGCAATGGCGCCCATGGTTGCCTGCACCACTTTGGGGTTATAAACATCAGCAGTGCCGATGGAGCAATATATATTTTCCACTCCGAACCAATCGGCAGTACGAATAATAGTGCCAAGGTTGCCGGGGTCCTGTACATCATCCAGTGCAAGTGACAGTTTCACATTCAACTCAGAGAAATCAGGCTCGAAGCGTGGCTTTTCAAATACCGCTAAAACACCTTGAGGAGACTTTTGAAAACTTACCTTTTTATACTCATTCGGAGAAACATACACGATTTCACCGGCCTTCAGGTTCTCCTTTTGCAGTTCGGCGCCTTCTGTTACCACCAGCAATTTACAGGGGAGAACCGGCAGCAGCTCAGACACAAGCTTTACACCTTCTGCTACAAAAACACCCTCTTCATCCCTATTTTTCTTAAGCTTCAGAGAGTTTATCCACTTTATTTTTGCCTTAAACAATATTTTATCTTCCTTTTTCACAGTTTATTACCAATTTACACTGCAAATCTAACAAAGAAAAGCAGAATAAAATGTATATTTGCAAAAGAATTTTTATAATCCACATTGAAAAAGGCCTTTTCAACATATAAAACAAGAGCTACCGGTAAATTATGGCTATTGGGTGCACTGCTACTTTTAGCTGCGTGTAACAGCACCCGGTATGTTCCGGACGGAGAGCACCTGCTGGACAAAGTGACGATTAAGGCTGACAAAAAGGTGGTTTCCAATGAGGAGATGGCCACTTTTGTGCGGCAGCACCCCAACCCGGCCATGTTTGGTCTTTTCAAAGTTCAACTGGGCATTTACAACTGGGCAGGCACCGACACCACCAAAACGATTAACCGCTGGCTAAGAAAAATCGGTAACGAACCGGTAATTTATGACCCTTACCTGACTGATATCACTGAAAAACAGCTGGATAAGCTTTTTCATAACCGGGGCTATATGAATGCAGCAGTCACCAGTGAAGTGACGCACCCCAAAGAGAAAAAGGTGAGAGTGAATTATAAAATTGAGACAGGAACGCCTTATCTTATCAATAGCTACGCCGTCAATATTGATCATCCTGAGCTGGAAAGAATTGCCTCCGACAGCGTTCAAAGGTTGATTAAACCGGGAAAGCTTTTTGACAGTGACATGCTCAACGAAGAGCGTGACCGAATCACCTCCCGGTTTAGAAACCGTGGATATTTTAACTTTACAAAAGATCATCTTCACTACTTTGCCGACAGCGCCCTGAATGCCAACAAAGCGGATCTGCTCCTTGAACTTAAAGAGCTGGATGAGGTGAAAAAGGAGAAGCTTTTCCGCAACTACACCATTCGTAATGTGAATTTTATATCACACTCTGACGGAGCCGTTTCGCACAGTGACGATGACGTGATTGCTGACAGTCTCACCATCAACAACTACAGCTTTTTCTACGAAAACAAGCGCAATATCCGCCCTTCAGTGCTGGTAAACAACACCCACCTGCTGCCCGGCAGGCGATACAGCGACCGGGCTGTGGAGCGAACATACAGCTCTATCAACTCCCTGAGCGCCATCAAATATATAGATGTAAACTTTCAGGAAGTAGACAGCACCCGTCTGGATGCCTTTATCACCGTATCGCCCAATAAGCTGCAAAGCATCTCCACCGACGTGGAAAGCACCTACTCAGCCGGCTACTGGGGCCTGGGAGGTAATATCAACTACGGGCACCGCAACATTTTCAAAGGTTCCGAGCTGCTTTCGCTGCGCGGAAGAGCCTCCTACGAGTATCAGGGACGCAGTCAGCACGCTTATGAGCTGGGAGGCGATGCGGGGATTAAATTTCCGACATTTCTGCTCCCCTTCCTTTCCCGTGATGTGAAACAAAATATCCCGGCCGCCACTGAGATTAACAGCACCTTCAGCTACAGAAAGCTGCCAGGCGAATATACCGGAATTGTTACCGGACTGGCCTACAAATACAGCTGGAGTGAACGAACACATATCAAACACAACGTGGATGTGCTCAACCTCAGTTATGTCTATTATCCCTACATCTCCGATGAATACAAGGAGTATCTGAGCACCAGCCCCTATTTTATCTACAACTTTCAGAATCACCTGATTTTGAGTCTGGCTTACCGGGGCTCATACACCGGATTTCGTAATTATCAGCCTTTAAGGAACTACACCACCATGTCATACAGCGTGGAAACTGCCGGCAATGTGCTTTATGCCATCAACAAAATGCTGCAGTCGCCCAAAGATGAAAATGGCGCTTATAAACTTTTTGGAATTCGTTATGCACAGTATGTAAAGGGGGATTATAACATTTCGCGCCACCAGATTTTTGATCACAATAACCGGATTGTATATCATGCCGGTATCGGAATTACGATCCCCTATGGCAACAACCCTTTGGTTCCTTTTGAGAAAAGATACTTCTCCGGAGGTGCCAACAGTGTGCGCGGGTGGACAGCTTACAGGCTGGGGCCGGGTAACTTTCATAACCCATCGGGGCTGATTGATTACAACACTCAAATGGGTGACGTAAAGATTGACCTCAATATGGAGTATCGCTCCAAACTGTTCTGGAAGCTGGAGAGCGCCCTTTTTCTCGATGCCGGGAATGTATGGACCATTCGCGATTATGATTCGCAACCGGGAGGAGCGTTTCACTTTAAGAATTTTTTGGGACAAATGGGGGTGGCCTACGGTGCCGGACTGCGTGCCGACTTCTCCTTCTTTGTTTTCCGTGTCGACTTAGGATTGAAACTTTACAACCCGGCACTATCGAGAACAGAGCGCTGGCGAACCTCAATTAGTAAAGATGATTACGCCTTTAACCTGGCCATCGGTTATCCGTTTTAGGTCTGTAAAAGCATCCTGTCCGGCATCATAAACAGCAAAATAAAGTAGAGTTAAATGCGATTATTAATACAAAGAGTCAAAAGTTCCGCAGTAGAAATTGGCGGTGAGCTAAAGTCCGAAATTTCTGAAGGTCTGCTGGTTTTTCTCGGCATCGAAAATGCCGACAATGAAAAAGACA
>CAYPPC010000060.1:10013-13405 GCA_964412435.1 uncultured Paludibacter sp. | reverse complement strand
TAAATTTCATGAACATTAGTATAGCAAATATGTGCACTGTTTTCAACCAGTTTAAGTGAAAGCGAATTAGCTACTGCCTCACCTGCAGTGATTGGCAAGTCAAATCCGGTCGATCCGCTTAAATAAGCTTTCAGGAATTCAGCTTCGTCTTCAACACCTTCACCCTCGTAACGAATCACGGTGGCTGCATTCAATTCGAAGTGACCATCCGATATTGTCATGCTTGTCGGTTTCGGGATAATGCTCAGGCTCTCCGAAAAAACCTTCACCTCTTCATCAATATAACGCTGACCGTCGGGATTTCCATTAGCCGCAGTTTGAGTCTCACCACCAATAGCAGCTGAAACAAAAGTAGCATCAAATGCCTGCCCTTTGTCAGCATCAGCTTTCAAATCGTACACCACCCAGAAATAGTTAGCTCCGGGCTGCAGCAGCACCTCACCTTCAAAGGTAATTTCACCCTGTTTGGGTGCAGTCTTTTCTCCTAAAAGTTTAGCAGCCGAGAAGGTTTTGCTCTTTCCGGTGTGGCTCAGCGCTACTTTTTCCACATCGTCCAAAGAGGTGGTACCCTCCATAGTAATCGTGATAGCTGAAAGCGACAACGGATTACTAACGCCTGTGGTATTCACCTGAATACAGAGCACCTCTTCATTTTGTGCACCCGCTTTCAGTAAATACTCATTTTTATTGAACACCTCAATACCCACAAACTCCATTTCGGCGTGTGTTGAAGTGAAGTTATCGTTGTTGGCAGGCACATATCCGGCACCTACAATTGTTCCCTGCAAACCACTGTTGGAGAGGTCGGTAACCTGCGGCTGACGGTCGTCGAAATACCAGTAAGCCACTAAATCACGGGCAGAAATATCCACCGACTGATTCATATTGGCCTTGATTTCCGCCTGCGTCAATACCCGTTTCCAGTAACGCACCTCATCAATGGTTGCTCTGGGGCTCTCATTCGGATCACCCTTCAGTCCAAAACCTTTAAGCGGCAGCTCAATGGCCTGGCTGATGCTTCCAATTCGATCTCCGTTTACGTAAAGTGTTACGGAAGAGCCGTTACAGGTATATGCCAGGTGTACCCACTTCCCTATCGGCGCAATATAGTTAAACTGCTGATCACCCGAGCCTTTGCGCGAGTAACCCACCTTATATTGCCAGTTATTGCCCGCCTGCCAGGTCTCCAGGGTAAATTTCGACGTATGCCCATCGATCAGAGTCGAAAAATTGCTTTGCGCATCCCGCCTTACCCACATTTCCGCAGTCCACTGCGAACCCACATCCACCGGCACATTCTCAAAGAGAACATGCTGGGTGGCACTGTTCATTTTTAGCGCATAATTTTGCGCTTTTAAGCCGGGTAATACAAAAAGAGCGGCAAGAAGCAAGAGTGTATATTTTAAAAACCTTCTGCTCATCTTAATTATTTTTGAGTTACGTTGGGACTTACAGTTACATTGGCCTGAAATGAACTTCCAACCATGGCAATTCTATTCGCGGCATTTGCTTTAATACTCATTTGAGCAAATACATTTCCGGTAATGTGCCAGGGTGTATTGGTGCTGGTTGCCATTACATCTGTAAAGTCCAAATCGGTGTAATAGAGTGTATTACCGGTAAACGTAGGTGGCAACACATGTGAAATAACCACCCCATGCGGATTGATCGATGCTCCACCCACTGTAAATGGGGTATTTCTCCAGGCCTTATGACCGCCACTATTCGCATGATTCATAATGTTACCCACAAGCGACCCGTGGTTCCAGTTATCACTGGACTGACTTCCAAAAGGAGAGGTTTTACCAATGGAGAGGTAAGGAGCTCCGCAGGAAACATAATTATTGCTATTAATCATCCAGTTACCGGAGGTGTGCCATGTACCTACCCGGCAGGAGGTAAGAATATTTCCGGTGAAGTTTCCGTACTCTGAACGGTCAGCAATAGAGATACCAAAGAAGCACTGCTCAAACTTGTTGTTAGTAACAGTGGTGCGGTAGTCAAAGTAACTGATTCCTCCGGACTGTGCGCCTTGTGCAACAATACCGGCACCCTGCCAGTTGCTAAACACACAACCATCGATAGCTACATCCTGGCTTCTTTGAATGTGTACTGCTACGTGAGTAGTTAAGAGTGGTTTACCAACCACCTCATCCGGACTTCCTTTGAAGTTAATATCACGTAAACGAACATTTTTAACATCCCGGATGATAAAACATTTGTAGCTCGTGTTTCCGGTAATCACTGTTGCTCCGTTTCCTGTAATGGTTACGTCTGATGGTAAGATAACATTCGTAAACTGATACTGCACACCACCTTGCAAAACAAAGCTGCGGTAACCTGCATTGATATAACTTTTCAATTCTGCAGTGTTTTCACCCTCTTTGAGCACTATCACTTTATCGATAACATTGCGGTTATCGTTCAGCACATATTTATCTTCATCAGCAATAGATCCGGCCACGTCGGCATATTTGGCATAAGGCACAGTCATCAGCTGGCTCGTGCTGCTCAATGTGTAATCCTGACCACCTGTTGGGTCGATTTCAACTTTGATAAATTTCTCCTGATCTCCCCAGGCAATGTTTTTAAAATCACCGGAAATTTTATTTCCCTGTCCAATTGAAAAAGCCACCTGACCAAATCCATTGGTTGTGGGGTTAAAAGATTCAGAATAGAGACTTTCTCCCTGAGCTGATGCCTGTAAAATGGAGACCTTCACAGAGATCGGGCTGTTGGAAAGGAGTGAGCCGTCGTTGGCACGCACTACACTTTGGTAGCTGATGGCATCCGGGCTTTGGGCATTAACTAAACTGCTTAACGCCAGAGCTATTCCCATAAGGAAAATGATACAAAAATTTTTCTTCATTACTATATAGCTTTAGTTGAGTTGATATTTCTAATTATTAATATTGATTATTTCAAAATCCCTAACGGGGAGATTTAATGATTTTCTTTGTTACTAAACAGGTGCCGCTCTGTTTCAGAATGGCCAGATAAGCTCCCGGATGGAGATCGGATGTATTAAGCCGAACAAAAGGGGGTATAAACGTGTCGGACAAATGCAGATTTCCAGCTGAGTCGTAAAGAGTAACAGTAATCTGCTCTTCTTTTTCTACCGGGGCATAAACGATGATATAGTCAGAGAAGGGATTGGGGTAAATGCTACCCTCAAAAAGATAGATTCCCTCTGTGCTGCTGGCTTTGTCTGTAACACTTTGCTGAAAACCGTGGGTTACAGTCATGTTCTCACCCACCGCACTGCCGATTACCACCTCACCAATGGATACGGAAAAAGCACCTGATTCGCCTTCGGCATATAATCCGGCACTTGCTACCAGGCTTTGCGCTCCTGCCCATTGAAACAGGAACAGGAAAGCAAGAACTGCGAT
>CAYPPC010000060.1:8043-10003 GCA_964412435.1 uncultured Paludibacter sp. | reverse complement strand
GAATTTTTTCATACTTTATTACTAATTTAAAATTACTTTTTTTCTATGGTCTCTTACACGAACAATGTAGCAATCGGGAAGAAAACCGGAATAACTGATTGTAGTTTCATTTCCCTTCATCTCTTCCGATTTTAGCATCACGCCGGCTAAATTATAAAGCATAACTGGCGTTTCATTGTTTGGCGCATTATTTAACCTGACTATAATTTCGCGGGAATCTCTGTTGTTGATAAATTGAAAGTCCTCCTCTTTCCCATTTAAGTGGTCCACTCCGGTGTAAACTCGCTTTCCGTAGAATTCCACCTCTGCAATATTTCCAAAACCATCCTGCGGACTGGCGTAGCGAACATAGCGACCGAAAGTTTCATTCTCTACCGGTACAAGTGTACATTCAAATGCAGGTATATTCGGCACTGTATGCAGCAATGTAGCTGAAGCAAAATTGGCTGTTTTTGATATTTCAAAACGCCCGTTTTTCATACGCGCCAGGTAATAATCGCCGCCTCCCGGTTTAATAACAACCACCTCATCATTAAAGCTTCTTGCCTGCTCAATGGCGTCTTTAATAACTTTCACGTCATTTACACCATCCGGTGAAACCGAAATAATATGCTGTGCCGAAAGAGAAGTTACAGCAAAAAGAGCTGCAAAAAGTAGCGTAGTGATTTTTTTCATAAAACGATCTTTTACTTTAATCTCTGTTTCAGTGAATCAACCTGGATTCGTAGTTTTTAAGGATTTACAATTGCATATTTGCAGTTGACAAAGATATAAAAAAAGCCTGTCAAAACGAAAGTTTTTCGACGACATAAGCGCATTTATTGAAAATCTTTCATTAAGTGCACCTGCAACCTAAATTAATTTAATTGAATAAAAAAGGCTGAACAGGATCTGTGAATTAGAAAAGCTGAGAACTACAAAGGAAAGAATACGATAAACAACACAAATTTACTAATTCATTAAACTTGCATTCTTAGCGCTGCAACCACCAGATTCAAAATCTTAGAATCGAAATGTGGTCTTAACTGTGCATAGTAGGACTCCTGGCTATCCGGATTAATCAAAGAGCGGGCTTTATCCACTGTTTCATCCGATATAAGCTGCTTATAATCCAGTTCGCCGGTACTTATAAACTGCCCCAGGTGACCAATAATGGTACTGTAAGCCAGTTTACGCTCCTCAACAATCTCTTCTATTGTTTTACCACTTTTGAATAGCTCCAATGATAATTTGGCGGAGCTCCCTTTGGGCTCTTTTTTCTTACGTTCACGCGTGGCGCTTTTCTTTTTTCTCTCAGTAATAAAGAGCTCTTCCATGGCAGACTCCAGATTGTTTTCCAGACAATAGTCGCGGATTACCTCCAAAAAGTGACTGCCAAACCGTTCTGACTTCGCTTTACCGAAACCGCTGATTTTCATCAGGTCCTGCTTGGTTTGCGGCAAATACTCCGCCATCTCATTGATTGACTTCTGATTAGCCACCATATAGATGGGCATATTAAACTCATCCATCAGATAGTTGCGTACTTCATAAAGCATATCCACTAATTCCGGATGAGCAGCATCACTATATTTGCGTCGGCTTTGCTTGCGTGAATAGGCACTAACTTTTGCTTCGGGCATTACAAACGACTCCCTCACGCGAAAATACTTTTCCACCTGAAAACCATTTTTTATCCCTTCAATGCGATGTCTCTTCTGTTCACAAAGCGTGAAAATATCGTTCCAGTAGCGGTCATACTCATTCGCATAATCTTTACTGTCCGTAGTAGCCGGCGACTCTTTCAGGTTTTCGCTGAGCAGCGATAATTTTTCTTCAAAATATCCGGCGGCAGCCTGCAGGCGTTCGTTCAGCTGATCTTCCACATAAAGATTTTGGTTCATCAGCTGATACAACTGACGCATAAAGTTACCGCCTACCTGATTGACGGAACTTTTAATCCGTTCTTATACTTCCGCTT
>CAYPPC010000060.1:0-8033 GCA_964412435.1 uncultured Paludibacter sp. | reverse complement strand
AGCAGTTTCTTCGCCCAGAGCATCACCCACTTCTTCACTCTCCTTCAGCCATTGAGCCGTCAGGCGCTGCATCGTACTGAAATCATAAACCGACAGCAAAAGTTTTTGCTCATACTCCCGGCTCGAACTGGAATAAGTCGCTTCTAATTGTTCTGCATTGTAGTTTTGAGTTGAAAAACTGAGCACTTCCTGATCATTCCGAATGGCATAATCATCAATCCGGCTGAGCAAAACGACACCTTCTAAGCTGCGGCAACGACTCAATGCCACATACACCTGTCCGGGAGCAAAAGCGGCCCCTGCATCGATAATCGCCTTTTCAAAAGTCAGTCCCTGACTTTTATGTATGGTTATTGCCCAGGCAAGTCGCAGTGGCAACTGCACAAACTGCCCCATCACCTCCTCATGCACCTCCAGCGTTTTTTCATCGGCGGTATACTGTATATTTTCCCAGGCCATGGGGTACAAATCTATCTCATCTCCGCCCTCAGCCGGTTTCACAATCACCGAGTTGTTGTCGCCCCAGCCGGTCACTTCGCCAATCATTCCGTTATAAAAACGACGCGGATTCTCCGTATCGTTTTTATTAAACATCACCTTGGCACCAATTTTCAGCTCTAGATTCTCCTCAGCCGGAAAATTTCTCTCCGGGAAGGTTCCCTCCACTTTCGCTTTGTAAATGCGGGGTTTCCCTTTTAATTTTTCCAGCTCCCGGCTGTTAATTGTATCTGCTTTGTTATTATGCGTCGTCAAAACGATATAACCTTCATCTTCTTTAGCCACAAATCCCGGGTGATAGCGACTATCAAGTGCCGCCCGACCGGCAGCAGAGAGGCGATTATTGCGAACTTCATTCAGCAAAGTAATAAACTCCTGATCACTCTGCCGGAATATTTTATCAAACTCAATATGCACAAAAGCCCGTTCTTTGAAAACATGGCTGTTAAAAAAGAAAGCCCCCTCATAAAAGCGACTCAGAATTTGCCACTCTTCATTCCGCACCACCGGCGAAAGCTGAAACATATCGCCAATTAAAATCACTTGTACACCACCAAAGGGCTCATTATGCCGATAACGCACCGAACGCAACACCGCATCAATTGCATCCATCACATCGGCGCGCACCATACTCACCTCATCAATCACCAACATCTCCAATTCACGCAACACCCGACGCCGATTACCCCGCATTTTCATCTTGGAAATCAGTTCGCGTCGGCCCGCTTCTGTAGGAACAAAAGGCGACAAGGGTAGCTGAAAAAAGGAGTGAATGGTGGTACCACCGGCATTGATAGCCGCCACACCCGTGGGCGCCACTACGGCCATTTGCTTTAGCGAGCTCTCGCGCAGCTGATGCAAAAAAGTGGTTTTACCGGTACCCGCTTTTCCGGTCAAAAATATATTCCGGTCTGTAAACCGTGCAAAGAGTTTTGCAAAATCGTATGTGGTTCCGGTCGCTTTCATAAGGCTTTCAGTTTTGAGATAATTATCGGTGCAGTTAGCAAATTTAGAATATAATATTGTATTTCAAAATTATTAGCCGGTTATTCATTTAAAAAGCAGGTGTTTTGACACATAATTGGTGTATTAGAAATGAAAAATTAAAAATGGTTGCGATAATCATCTATTTCGCACAATCTAACGGGTGCAGCGACATTCTTGTCGCTGTTGGGAGTTTTAATCATAGCAGCACCTAACGGGAGATGCGACTTTCCAGCCGCATCGGCACCCTTTAATCTTTTTGCGATTGTGGGTCTGCCTGCAGCAGTCAGGCTGCACACTTTTAGCAATCAACACATCTGCTTCTTGCTGTCAATACTGGTCAGCCGAACTTGAAGTCGGCAGACCAAAGACGTGCTTGGTGTATTAGTGTACTGGTATATTTGTTTATTACGCAGGACAAACATATTCTCCCCCAAAAAGTCCTGCCCTACGGGCAGACATACAAAGAGAAACGCTTATTCCTCTGGCCGATGGCCAGAGGTTATCAAAATCAAGTCCTTTCAGGACTAAGCGCACTGATTTAGATTTTCTTGGTAAAAGCAAAACAGGGCATAAAAAAGTCAAATAGTTCCACATACTTTGCCAAAGTTTCAGACTTTGGTAAAGTTTATCATAAATAAGCAGCAAGCTTTTTAATTGTCGACAAGAATGTCGACAGTCCCGCCTTGTTGTGCTGATGATTTTTCATCGTGCTATGATTATTGGTCAGCCGAACTTGAAGTCGGCAGACCAAAGACGTAAGGGTGTAGATAAAACAAAAATCCCTGCACATCCATTATGCACAGGGATTTCCTATTTAATATTAACGGTCTAATTAGAAAGCTACCGTATTCAAATTCTTATCCACCAGCAAACCGTGTTTCACTTCGAGTGCCGGTTTCACATTGCGTTTGGCTCTCAGCTTGATTACAAAGAGTTCTACATCACCTTCCAGTACATCCTGATTACCGACATTGATAAATGTCGGATAGAGCACTTTTTCACCATCGGTATGCAGACGATCGTTGGTGAAGTTCTGCATTGCTTTCATATTCAGCGTAGTTACTCCGGCAAAATCAAAGTCATTAGCGTTATACGGAATAGCAAATCCAAGAGCATTCACAGAAACCAGCTCTTTACCACGCACAACAATCTCCACCGTTTCACCTGCTTTAATTGCTTGTGTTGGCAGCTCCACCTCAATGGTTCCACTCACTTTTTCAATCGGTCTGCGGCTCACACCACCATCTAATTTAATGGCGGCGTTGGAGATGTCAAATGCATCAATCAAATTGTTTTTATTCACATCACCACGACTCACGTAACCTTCGAAATCACCATCACCCAATCGCAGACCGGTGTAGTTCATATACGAAGTGAGGTCGTTCTGGTCAATCACCTTATCGTTATTGATATCGCCAGGCAGGTAGCTTTCGGTACCCGGAACTTTGAAAATATAGAGTTCGCGACCCGATCCGAAATCACCAATCGCTCTGCTCACTTCAATTTTCACGTAGCGCACGGTCGGTTTCGCTTCAAACTCAAACTCTTTGTGACTGAAATCGGCTTTCCACTCAAAGCTTCCAGCCTCTTCCCACTCGTTTTTGTCGTTGCTATAGTAAATTTTACCTTTGGTAAACATACCGTTTGTACCGGCATCGCGTGGCAGATAGAGCATTTTATCCAGCTGATTGATGGAGTTCAGATCAATCACCATCTCAAACGGAACCGCTTTTTCACCATATTTAGTGTGCATCATATTGCCTTCGTCAAAGTCGAAGAGGCGATGCATACCCTGTCCACCCTGCATATCGGCACTGCTTTCGCCGGTAATACCGCGAATCGCAAATTCAAGCGGATCGGAAAGTGTTTCAGCTGAGAAACGACTCCACTCAGAAACACCATCTTTATTTACTGCACGCAGCTTGAAATCATAATTTGTCTCCGGCTGCAGGTTTTCAAACAGCAAGTTATTTTCAACTACCGTTGAATAGAGCATACCATCCAGTTCCAGCTCGTAATAGTCGGCATTGCCCAGTTTATTCCAGGTTGGCTTCAAAGTATAAGCTGTTTTATTGCTATCCAACACGGCTATACCCTGAACTTTTTGCAAGCTGCCGTTTTTCGTTAGCAACTCATTTTCCGGAGCAAACTCAAAGCCTTGTAACTGCAGGATTACCGCTTTTTTAGCTGTGTTTGTTTTGCCCACTTTCACTAAAAGTTGTGGATTTTTAATCATTTTCACCGAGGCAAATTCACTTCCTTCAGTTGCGAAGCGATTTAGATCCGGTGCTGCATCGTAGAAGTACACGTTTTTACCGGCAGCCAGTTCAGCAGCGGAGTGCACCTCTTTCAGTCGTTTGCTCCAACGCCCTACTTTGGCTTTAACTTTGGTCGGTTTTTGGGTCAGGTTTACCCGGAATTCGGTTGATTTATTGGGTTCAAAACCGTTAAAGTTGCCTTTTGTTGGTTGTACGCTAATAGTTGCCCGGCCATTCACCACCGATGAAGTAATTTTAGTTGTAGCCACTTCACCATTCAGATAATCGGTCGTTGCACCATCATCATCCATATCGGTAAATTCCGAATTTCCGTAAGGATAGACCTCATAAATACGGTTAGTTACATCAATTTCATTTGGATTATTGTTTGGATTTACCATCGGAATAATCGCACCATTTTTCACAAACACCGGCAGTTTCCAGATGGGCGCATCGAAGTTGTTGATAATGCGTCCGCCCTCGTAAATTTGCCCGGAGAAGTAGTCCACCCACTCACCTTTCGGCAAATAGATATGATTGCGCAGATCATTTCCAAGCGTGTCCATTTGGGTATCCTGATAAATAGGTGCTACCAGAAAGTTGGGACCATACATAAACTGATATTGCGTATTTTTACCGAGGGTGTAAGCGTTTTCTTCTTCTAAAAACATAGCACGAATGCTTGGCAAGCCATCCACCGACTCATGTGCGATGCTATAAGCGTAAGGCAGGAGTTCAGATTTCAGTTTCAGGTAATTTCTGTTGATGGATGTAGCAGGCTCACCCAGAGCGTGCGGGTATTTTTCATTGCTGCCCCAGCCGTCCATGTTCAGCTGCATCAGCGAGAAGGTTTTCCACTGGAAATCGCGGATATTCACCGGCACATTTTTACCGCCAAAAATACCATCCATATCGGAGCTGATATTGGGCTGACCCGACAGACCTGAACCTAAATAAGTTGGAATATGGAAACGAATATACTCCCAGTTTCCACCGGTTTGGTCACCGGTCCATATGGTTGCATAATGCTGCGTACCTGCCCAGCCGTCGAGCGAAATAATAAATGGACGGGCGTTGTTACCATGTTTTGGCATAATCGTAGCCACATCCTGTACCCCATTCAATCCAAAAGAGTATCCGGCACCCACCCAGGCCACGTCTGTTTTGAGCACACGCACCCCGGCAACACCCACTTCATTGATAATATCGCGTTGCAACAACGCTTCAACACCCTCTTTTGGGTGCAAATCGGACTGTGTCCAAAGACCAATCTCCACACCTTTTGAACGGGAGTAGTCACCAAACTCTTTCAGGTTTTGGATATTACCTTCCAGCGTTTCGGTCTGTCCGTAACCGGCACCATAACCGTCGTTCGGTAAAATCCAACCCAGTGGCATATCGTGGTTAGCGTAGCGATCAACCACCGCGCGTGCCGAGAACTGATAATTACCCGGCAGCTCACCATTGAGCGACTCTTGCACACCACCGTTATCTTTCTGATTCTCTTTGTAGCGTTTGCCATCTTCAAAAAGAATTCCATTCTCATCTTCAACCCAGTAGTCGCGGTTGTAGGCATTGAGGTGACCTTGGTAAAAGCCCATTTTAGGAATCAGCACCGGTTTTCCAGTCAGCTGATAGAAGTCGTTGAGCAGCGGCACCACGCCATCATTCACCATAAAAAACACATCCAAATAATCAATATCGTGCGAGAGCACCACTTCATTCGGATCTTTTGAACCAAAGTCGTAAAAACCTTTCTTAAATGTGTGCCACATAAAAGCGTATCCGCCTGTTGACCAGTAGTAAGGCGTTGGCGAAGCCACACCACCATCAGTCCAGCTGTTCTGGTTCTCAATGGCAATCACTTTTCCTTTGTGCGAAAAACGACCGTTCTGCACCCCGCCACCGTAGAAGTACTCATCATCGTCTCCTTTTAGCGTCAGCTGAACACGTGTTTTTTCAAATAAAACGGGGGTGGTAGTCCGGATCACTGTTTTACCGCTAAATAGGTTTTTCACTTTGAAGTGAGAGGTCTCTTTATCAAATCTCACTTCAACTTTGGGAGTAGTAATTATCACCTCATCCTGATGATCAGCCACAATCAGCTGACCCGGTGCAACACGCGGATTATCCAGCAGAATTTGTGCAGGAGGCTGTGCTACAGGATTTCTCATAGGCTGACCGCTATTATCCTGAAAAAGCCGGAAGATATGGTCTGCATAAAAGTCAAGAACCATTACTCCGTTATCAGACAAGCGCAATTCAACGCGGCTATCACCGTCGATACCGGCACTTAAAATTGATACTGATTGCTCAGCCGGTTGTGCTCCGGCATTTACACTTAAAAAGCTGAACAGCACCACTAAAAGTACTGTAAGCATGGATTTTTTCATCTGTTTTATAATTTAAATTCAATAAGGTCTTAAAATCTCATTATAGCATCACTCTTCTGATGCAGTCTCTTCCTGGCTTTGCCCGCCGCATCGCATCTGGCGGTAGGTCTGCTCCAGGGCCGATTCATTGTCTGTGATTACCAGAATCTGGTCACCCACTATCAGTTCTGTATTTCCCCGCGGGATAAAATACTGATCATCACGTTTCACCATCGCAATCAAAGTCTGATCCGGCACATTGAGGTCCATCAGGCGCGAACCATTGGCCAGATACTCCTCCTTGATACTGATTTCTGACATATAGGATTTGATATCTTCATCTATCTCCACATCAAAGCTGGTCAGTTTCCGCTTTTCGGGAGCCGGCTCTGCCAGTTTCAGCCATCGGGCCATACTGCCCACGGTGGTTCCCTGCACCATCAGGGAGACAATAGTAATAAAGAATACAATATTAAACATGGTGTCTGCCTTGTCGATACCCGATATCAGTGCGTAGGTAGCAAAAATAATAGGCACCGCGCCGCGCAGCCCTACCCACGACACATAATGACGCGCACGCATAGACATTTTCCGGAACGGAAGCAGGCAGAGATGCACGCTGACGGGGCGGGAAACAAAAATCATAAACACCCCAATTACAATTCCTACCCCGGCAATCGGCAGCAGTTCTGATGGATTGACCAGCAGACCCAGCGTGAGGAACATGAGAATTTGCACCAGCCAGGTGATTCCGTCAAAGAACTTCAGCGAACTGCGCTTGTGTACAAAGCGGCTGTTTCCGATAAAAAGTCCGCCCAGATATACTGCCAGGAAACCGTTCCCGTCGAAATAGGAAGTGATACCATATATAAAGAGCATCTGGGTTGTAAGCAGCACAGAATAAAGTGCGTCGTTGTCGAGATTAATCTTATTAATAATGCGCACCGACATTTTTCCTAAGAAATAACCGGCCAGACCGCCTATGATCAGCTGCTTAAAAAAGAGCCATACAGCAGCAGCGATATTCAGCTCGGGAAGCTGAATCAACTGAATCAGCACAATGGTGAGCATATAGGCCATCGGGTCGTTACTTCCACTCTCAAACTCCAGCATGGGACGCAGATTCTCTTTGAGCGACATATTTTTGGAGCGCAAAATGGAGAATACAGAGGCCGAATCGGTCGATGACATCACGCTGGCAAGCAGCAGTGCTTCAAGCAGGGTGAAAGTTACCGTATGGAAAAAGCTGTTGGAGACCCAGAAGATAAAGACGCCGGTAATCAGGGCAGTAAGCATTACGCCGATGGTGGCCAGAATAAATCCGGGCACGGCAATGGGGCGCACTTCGCTGAGCCGCGTATCCATTCCACCGGAGAAGAGGATAATATTAAGTGCTACCACACCAATATACTGAGCAATCTTCGGTGAGTTAAACTGTAAGCCTAAACCATCACTGCCCGCCAAAACACCTATCAGCAAAAAGAGAAAAAGGGTTGGAACGCCAAAACGGCTTCCCATCTTACCCACCAACAGGCTGATGAAAAGCAGCACAGAAACGATGAGCAGAAAGAGTTCTATAGTTAATGTCATTTTGCAGCTATTTTATTCAGGCACTCTCCGGAGAGAAAACCACAACAACAATATATTCTTATAAAATATCTCTCAGTATCAAATTCATCAATAATGAAAAATTTTGAGGGCAAAGTTACTATTTTTAAAGCTAAAAATCACCTTAATTTTCAAAATTAGCGTGTAAACAGGAGCCGGAAAGCAGGAAAACAAAATATTTTCAGAAAAAAGGCACTTTTTATCACTTTTATTTTGGAGATACAAAAATTTGCAGTACATTTGTACTCGCAAATGAAAGGTACCATAGCTCAGTTGGTAGAGCAAAGGACTGAAAATCCTTGTGTCCCCG
>CAYPPC010000059.1:12738-13497 GCA_964412435.1 uncultured Paludibacter sp. | reverse complement strand
TATGAAGGCGATATCTGGCTCTCAACAGATGGCAACGGCATCTTGAAATACTCAGCCCGGACCGGAAAATTCACCCACATACTTAATGAGCCGGAAAATCCTTTCTCTTTGCCGGTTAACTCCATTCTCACCTCCTTTTCTGACAGCTATTCTAACCTTTGGCTGGGAACAATACGGGGAGGTTTGCTTTCTGTAAAAAAGAGTTTTATACACTTCTACTCCAACAGCTCCTTCAAAAGCACATCGGGTTTAAGCATACCCACTGTACTCAGTTTCTACGAAGATAGTGACAAAAACATATGGATCGGAACCGACGGTGAAGGGATGAGTCTGTATAATCCTGCCAGTCAGAAGTTCAAACACTTCTCTCAAACGCGCGGGAAGAAGATCTCAGCAATCACTGACTTTTCAAACGATCATCTGCTTATAAGTGTGTACAAAGAGGGTTTGATGCTATTTGACAAAAACAGTGGGAAAACGACACCACTTTCATTGAAAGATAAAGATAACAAAGCTGTGGCACTAAACACTTTGATTGGATCCGGAGTGATTAATGGCGGCAATGATCATATTTATATTTCGGACGATAATGTTTACAGCTATTCATTGAAAGATAAAAGCATTTCAATGATTAAAAGAATGGTAAGTGGAGAGGGTGCTATAAAAATGCACACCCCACAATCGTTACCCGGGAATATTTTATTATACAGCGATAAAATTATATACAAACTGAACATTACAAACAACGATATCGATACT
>CAYPPC010000059.1:0-12728 GCA_964412435.1 uncultured Paludibacter sp. | reverse complement strand
AACATCTCAGGTCAAGGACAAAATATCATAAATGCTGTGGATGTGGATGAGTCTGGAACATTTTGGGTGGGAACAGAAAACGGTTTATATTATCTCGATAACGCCACAAAGCAGCTCACACAACATGGCAGTAAGCGAATAAAAACAGTTTCTGCACTGGTTGCCGACAATCAAGGTTCCCTTTGGATTGCTTCGAGACTACAACTTCTTCGATATTTAATCGAAGAGAAGGAGTTTATCCATTATGGTAAAGCTGAAGGTGTATTAGCCAACGAGTACCTGCCCAAGTCGCGCTTACTGGGCCAAAATGGTGATGTCTATCTTGGTGGTGTGTCCGGATTTGTAAGAATTAAGCAGGAGACGCCTATCCCTGATGAGGAAATACCGGCCTTTGAACTTCTGGATATACAACTCGATGGCTCTCCCCTGCCCTATGAAAAAATTACAATGAAGAGTGGACTGAAACGGATTAAACTCCCCTGGGATCACACCTCCTTAATTGTCAACCTTTTTATCAATACGAAAGATTTAAGCAGAAAAGGACAATACCGCTATTTTCTCTCAGGTTTAACCAACTCTTACGAGGAGATTCACACGCAATCGATTCGCTTATCAAATTTACCGGCCGGAAACTACACGCTGAAAGTTGAATATGAACTTGCCAACGAGCAATGGAGTGATTCAATAAGTTTGCTGACAATAAAAGTTTTACCGCCCTGGTGGAGCACCTGGTGGTTTATTTCCATCCTCTTTGTGTTGGCAGTTTTCACCATTTTACGTTTAAGAACCGTTGCAATCAATAAAACAAGGCGCGCCATGGAGATGGAGATGCAGCGCCACGAGAGAGATTTGTCTGAACAGAAAGTGCGTTTTCTTATCAATATATCTCACGAGCTCCGCACACCCTTAACTTTAGTTTATTCGCCGCTCAGGCGAATACTGAATGAACAGAATGTATCTGAAAGTCTGCGGATGCAACTATCTCTGATGTACAAAAATGTGAAAAACATCAAGAGTACCATTGACACAGTGCTGGATGTTCGAAAAATGGAAAAGTCACCATCTGTACTTAATTTGTCAGAGCAAGATATCAATTTGTGGATTCATGAAGTTGCGAAAGACTTCCGGCTGGAGCTGTCGGTGAAAAACTTAGGTATTTCATTGGATCTGGATGAAGAAGCAGGTCTTTTAAATATAGATGCAGAGAAGTGTGAAAGGGTTTTATCCAATTTATTGATGAATGCCATTAAGTTTTCTGAACCTGACTCTGAGATAAAAATTACATCAAAGGCGATAGATAAAGGAATTTACATTGCCGTATCAGATGAAGGAAGCGGCGTATCAGCAGAGGACGAGGAGCATCTGTTTACCCGCTTTTATCAAGGTACACACCAAAAAGGAGGTACCGGTATCGGGCTCTCGTATGCGAAAACTCTGGTGGAACAACATGGCGGGGAGATTGGCTACAAACGTAATACGCCGGCAGGCTCTGTCTTCTGGTTTACACTCCCTCACACCTTAAATAAGTCGGTAGCCAACAGCACTTTTGCTCAGATTATAGGAGAAGAGCGTGAAGAACCCTCCCGCCTTACTTTAGATTATGATGCTGAGCATTTTGAGCAACTATCTGTTTTAGTGGTCGAAGATGAAAAAGATCTGCTGAATTATATCAAAGAGTCATTGCAGCCCTATTTCAAAAAAGTACTTTGTGCTGCAGATGGTGAGGATGCTCTTGAAAAAACTCATAGTTTTCAGCCGGACATGGTTGTGAGCGATGTTATGATGCCCAAAATGGATGGATTTGAGCTTTGCTACTCCATAAAAACCAATGTTGAAATCAGCCATATTCCTGTGATTTTGCTCACTGCTTTGGGAGATAATGAGAGTAAACTTGCCGGCTACAAGGTGGGTGCCGACATGTATCTGTCGAAGCCCTTTGGTATCGATATGTTGCTTTCCATTATGTCAAACATATTGACATCGCGCAACGAGCTCAAGAAACGGTACAGTGAGTTTGGGCAGGCAAGCATCACACCACAAGAGCTTACATTCAGCAACGCTGATGAAACATTCCTTTCCGGATTTACCACACTGATAGATGAAAAGATGGGCACCACCGATATTAACATCGATGAGCTGGCTAGCGAAATGGCCATGAGCCGGGCTACATTCTACAGTAAAGTGAAGTCGGTTACCGGAATGAGTGTGAACAACTTTATCACCAACCGAAAGATTAACAGGGC
The DNA here is from genome assembly GCA_964412435.1 of uncultured Paludibacter sp. Lineage (GTDB taxonomy): Bacteria > Bacteroidota > Bacteroidia > Bacteroidales > Paludibacteraceae > UPXZ01. The sequence goes on along the minus strand of CAYPPC010000059.1, from coordinate 10,485 downwards.
AGTAGAACTGCTGAACAATGAGGCTCTCACAATCTGTGATATTGCGCATGAAGTTGGTTATTCCAACCAAAGGTATTTTAGCACCGTATTTAAGCAGGTGACCGGCAAAACACCTACGCAATATCGTCAAAATTTAATTGTGGATTGTGAAGAAAGTGAATAATGGGAGTAAGTTTATAGAAATAAAATCAGGGGGTTAAAAGTTCGCACTTTTACCCCCTGATTATTTCACATACAAAGATTGTGGGATACTCCCCTTCAACTATTTATCTCTCTCCCGACTCAATTGCGTTTTTAATTCAGAGAGCTTCTCCCGGTTTTGTGAGGCCATATTTTCTTTCTCACCCGGATCAGCAGATAAATTATAGAGCTGTTCAATTTCAGAGTTCCCCAACTCAATATTTACATTGAAGTTGTAGGGGCTTGCTTTGCTTGGTTCGATATATTTCCAAACACCATCATAAATCGAAAGTGTATTTGCCAGGTTTTGTTCTATAACATACTCACTGCCCTTTTCTGTTTTACCGAGCAGCACATCCAGGTGCTCCCGACTGTCAGAAGCAGCCTTTTCAGGTATTTCACCCTGAATCAACTTTTTCAGTGAAGCAAAGAAGTCGATTTGCGAAATTAAAGCATCGGAAGTCAGGTTGGATTGAATACCTTTCTTCCACCGAACAATACAAGGCACACGGGTTCCCGCTTCAAAGGCGCTGTATTTTCCCCCTCTGTAAATATGTGCAGGTTTATGATTGCCCAACAGCTCAACTGCATCATCCTTGTAACCATCATCTACCACCGGACCGTTGTCACTGGAGAGAATGATTAAGGTGTTATCAGCAATATTCAGACTATCCAGTACATGCATTACCCTACCCACCGTTGCATCAAAAGAGAGAATCGCATCACCTCGTGCGCCCATGCCACTTTTCCCCTGGAATCGTTCATGCGGAACGCGGGGCACATGAATATCATTGGTACCCAGATAGAGGAAAAAAGCACGATCTTTATTTTTATCAATAAACTCAACCGCTTTATTGGTGATATCATCAGCAATATCTTCATCGTGCCAGCGGGCAGACATTCCACCCCGCATATATCCAATGCGAGAGATACCATCAACAATGGCCATATCGTGCCCGTGAGAAGGGTGAAGACGGAGTAATTCGGGATTATTTTTGCCGGTGGGTTCGCCTTCAAAAGGTTCGGTGTAGCTCACCTCTATCGGATCATTTGGATCCAATCCGACTGCCCGCCCATTCTCAATATAAACACAGGGAACACGGTCACCGGTTGCAGCCATGATGAATGAGTAATCAAAACCAATGGATTCCAGACCGGGAGTAATAGTGCCATTCCAGTCCTGAGCACCTCTTACATCACCAATTCCCAAATGCCATTTTCCAATAGCACCGGTTGCATACCCTGCATCCCTGAACATATCAGCCATGGTGTATTCATGAGGCTTTATAATCATTGCGGCATCTCCTGCAGCAATACCGGTGTCGGGCCGGCGCCAGGGGTACATCCCCGTGAGCATGCCATAACGTGATGGCGTGCTGGTAGCAGAAGTGGCGTGGCAATTGGTCAAACGAAGGCCCTCGTCCGCCAATTGATTCACATGGGGTGTTTCCACCGTTTCAGCACCTAACCACCCTAAGTCACCATAACCAATATCATCCGCTAAAATTATAATGACATTCGGCTTTTCTGTTTTGGCCTCTTTTTCTCCGCAACCCGCCAGTAATGGCAGAATGGGTAAAACACCGTATTTAATTTTTGAAAGCATATCTGTTTATTTTACAATGGGTGAAAGCGTAAATTCAAAGTTCTTGTTTTCAATTTTAATCTGATATTCAGACTGCACTCCCGGGCCACAGGTAGCTGTACCAACACCCATTTGTTCCGAATCTAAATGAACCGTAATAGTCTCTGCCTCTACTAACTGATTGATGTGCGTAGCAGCATCAATATTTTCATCAGAATAAGGCGTTCCGCTAAAGTCGAAATTCTGATTTGATTTAGCTGATAAACCAAAACCGGATTTATCGGTAAAGTTTACCCAGCGTGTATCAGTGTGGTTGCCTGTTGCCTGAGGTTTCACATAATACTCAAATGTTTCAAACACATCTGTCCGGTAAATACCAATCATACCATTTTGTTTGCGGTCAGCATGAGTCTCCCAGGGGCCGCGACCTAAATAGTTGACATATTTAATGCTCTTGGGCATTTCGTACTTGATTCCGATTCGTGCTACTGACGACACATAATTTGTATCCGGCTGCAAATCGCAATGGATATTTATTTCGCCGTCAGGTTGAATGAGATAAGTAATATGACCTGCAAACAGCTCCTCGTTTCTGCTATTCTTCATCGAAATGGCAGTTTTAACTTCAACAGATTTTCCTTTTTTGTTTATTGAAAAAGCGGTTGCCTCTTGAGTGACATTTTTCAGATCTTCTTTTCTCCATTTTACTGCACCGTTTTGGTCCCGGTTATCGTTATCGGTAATCGGACGATACAAACTAACTAAGAGCGGACTTTCAATCAACTGTTTCCCATCAAAAGTGTATGACTCCAGCGCACCGGTTTCTTTGGAAAAGAGCAGATTTACGCTGTTATTATAAACCTCGTTTTGGTTAATTTTAAGTGAACTGCCGGAAGCTTTAACCGGGCGGGTACGGTTGTTTGTTTTAATTACAAACTGATCATATGCTGCCACATAATCGCGCACTTCTTTTTGCCACTCATTCAGCTTTTTAGGTTTCCAGTAAAAATTCAGATATACCTCCCGGGCACTCTTTTCTTTTAGCAAACTTGCTTTTAGCGGAAATGTCAGTTCAACTAAATGGTGAGGCTCACAGCTTGTTTCGTAAACTCCCGACTCCAATACTCTTCCATCATCCGACAAGATTTCCCAATGCAGCAGATACTCATCCAGATTGGTAAAATCGTACCAGTTTTTAAATGTAACCGTACCGGTATTTTCATCAAAAGCAACAGCTTTTACATATTGATATAATTTTTGCACCTCCTTCAAGTGCGGGTGAGGCACCCTGTCGGCACTTATCAAACCGTTGGTACAGAAGTTTCCAAAAGTAGGTACATTCTTGGGTCCGTAATCACCACCATAACTCCAGTACCAGCGACCATTCTCATCAATTTCGCGGAATGACTGATCCACCCAGTCCCAAACGCAACCACCTTGCGCCTGATCATAATTCTCAAACACATCCATGTACTCTTTCAAGCCACCTACGCTATTTCCCATCGCATGAACAAATTCACACATAATATAGGGGCGTTCCGGTGCGGGATTACGCTCCACATAATCTTTTACCACATCTACGCTTCTGTACATACGGCAGTAAATATCAGTAAAAGGCTGCTCTTCAGCACGTTCATACTGTACAGGGCGGGTTTTCTCTACTGATTTGTACCACTCATAAACTTTTTCAAAGTTCACCCCCATACCGGCCTCATTTCCCATCGACCAGGTGACAACACTTGGGTGGTTTTTAGAGCGCTCATACATACGAATATTACGATCTAAATGCGGAACAAGCCAGGCGGTGTCTTTGGCCAGTGAGGCCGGTCCGTAACCCATTCCGTGCGACTCAACGTTCGCTTCGTCAATCATATATAAACCGTACTGGTTGCAGAGCTCATACCAGCGCTTATCATTGGGATAGTGCGCATTACGTACGGTATTGATGTTGTGCTGCTTCATCAGAAAAATATCTTTCAGCATGGTTTCCTCATCTACCGTTCTACCTTTTTGCGTATGCTCATGACGGTTCGTTCCTTTGATTAACAAAGGCATCCCATTAATCATGAATTTGCCCTCTTTTATCTCCACGGAACGGAATCCAACCTGGGCGGTAGTGGCGTAAACTACCTTGCCTTGCGCATCTAATGTTTCCAATGTCAGGTAATAGAGGTTCGGATATTCTGCACTCCATTTTTTCACGTTTTTAAGCTGACGGTCAGTAAACTTAATATCCTGCGAAGAAGAGAAAGATTTGGTTTCACTGAAAACAGTTCTATCCTGATCATCTTTTAAGAAATAGCGTAAACTACCGGCTTCATCTCCCAAAACAGTGGCTTCTAAAGTAAACAGACCGGTTTCATAGCGCTCTTTATCCAGTTCTGAAGTAACTTTATAGTCACTCATATAGGTATCGGGCACGCTGTAAAGATAAACATCCCGTTCAATTCCACTGATACGCCACATATCCTGACACTCCAGGTAAGAACCTGAGCTCCAACGGTACACTTCAACGGCAAGCGTGTTTTCGCCGGCCTTTATTTTATCGGTAACATCCCACTCAGCAGGAGTTTTAGAGTCCTGGTTATATCCCAACAATTCACCATTCAGCCAAACGTAATAAAAAGAAGCTACACCTTCGAGGCAGAGAATAATCCGACGCTCATCCCAGTTTTCAGGAATTGTAAAAGTACGTCTGTAGGAACCCACTTCATTTTTTTCATAAGGCACAAATGGAGGGTTCACCTTTGGGAAATCAAAAAGTTCGCTAACAAACTCATAATCCTCATTTACATAAATGGGAAGTCCGTAGCCCTGGCGCTCCCAGTTTCCGGGCACCTCAATATCGGCCCAGCCGCCTGCATAAAAATCAACTTCCATAAAATCGCGGGGTCGTTTGTCCGGATTTCTCACCCAGTTAAACTTCCACTTTCCATTCAATGACTTATAATATGGAGAAGAGGCATAATCACCTTTGATTACCACTTCTTTATTCTCAGCCGGTAGTATATAGCTATGCGGTTTGAGTTTGTTCAGACCAATAGCGTATTGACTCTGCCATTCAGGCTGTGATTGAGCGTAGCCCAAAAATGTGATAAAAAAAGTTACTCCAATAATCAATAATTTTCTCATATTCTTAGTTTTTGATTTTACTTTTTGTTGATTGATTTTCCTGTGGCTGCTATGGCAGCTTTTTATCATTGCTGACAGTCACTCTGTCATCTTTCCTGTTTATTGAGCAGTTTCCAACCACAAAGTTATTCATAAACTTTGTGATTGGCTACTCAAAAGTACAATGTTATTTTATAATGAGCCTTATTCTCCTGTGAAGTTATAATCAGCAGGCCCGGCTATACGCGCCGGCCATCCCGGATTTTGATAGATGGTTGGCTCTTTACCGTCAACGGCTGTCATTAAAATTTCACTTACGGGAATCGGTTCCAGGTAGTGAGCCACGGGGAAATTATAACCGTTATATGCTACTGACGTTCCGATGATTTGATTAGGTCTTAAATATTTACTAATTCCACTAGAAGAAACAGTCTCACCCTGCTTAATCTGATCAGCCGTGTACATTTTATAGATATCATCCCAGAGATTAAAACCTTCCACATGGTAATTTTGCATGTGATCCAAAGAGCGCCAACGTTTCAAATCAGCCAGACGCATACCTTCTGCAATAAACTCACTGCGACGTTCGCGACGAATATTGTAAAGCGTGGCATCAATTTCTTCGTTATGAGATTTGACCGCTAAATCGTTCTCTTGTGAGAGATCTGTAGCAGCAATTGTTGCCTGATAGTCATCATTAACTCCTGCTCTCTGACGCAAAGCTTTCCAGTAAAGATCACACTTTCCGTCGAGCTGACCATGACGCTCATAATATGCTTCGAGATAGATTAAATAGGCTTCAGCAGCTCTAAAAACAGGTGTTGCACTGGTTCCTGCAGTAGCATTAATCTCCTGGTCAGCCTCCTCACTCATCCATTTTCTGACCTCATAACCCGTAGGAGTTCCCTGGTTCCCTTTGGACCAAATCTGAGGTTTATAGTTGACAAGCGTATCACTATTATTTTCAATGACAAAGCCGCCGATTCTCACCGAACTGCTTAATCTCTTGTCTCTGTTTTGCAGCATGTCATACATCACAGCATCACCTTTGTAATCACTGTCAGCATATATTGGCAGCCCTTTATCGGTAAGAAAAGACTCTACCAAAGATCTGGTGTAACCTGTACCGGCGCCAGTCCGTTTCAGATAATGGCTGGCCGAGTGGGCATTTACTCCCCGCAGGTAGTAACGGGCCAAAATAATCTCTTCCGTTTTGGAAACAATATCGCCTTGGGTATCACTAAACATATCCACATATTCTCCGGAATAGAGGGAGCGTTTTGACGCTACGATATCAGCAGCTTTAATCGCTTCATCAAAAAAGAAGTTGTACTCAGACTCGATACTTCCGCCTTCAAATTTAAAACCGGGATGATATTTACTTCCGGGCCATTTTTCATTTCCGGGCACAAAAGCTGTCCCCTGATGATATTTCTCCCATGTAGCCTCATACAGGGCTACACGTGCTTTCAGTAACATGGCTGCATCCTTACTCAATCTTCCTTGCTGAAGAGGCTCTTCATACATCATTTCATAAGACTTATCCAGTAAGCCAAGAATGTATCTTGCCACTTCATTGCGTGGATCGCGCTTGCTGGGTTCAATAAGTTCGTAGTAATTGTTATTTAAAACTGAATCAACTATAGGAGCATCACCAATAGTAGACAGCATTCTGAAATAGTCATAAGCTTTGAAGAAGTAGGCTTCACCCAGATAGTGATCAATCAACTCTTCGGATCCAACCAAAGTACCATCAGCCTTTCTTTTGGGCACCATATTTATAAAGAAGTTCAGATTCCGGATGTTCTCAAACTTCCATTCTGAGGCGTTTGCTAAAGGGGTATATTTCTCCCCCTGGTAGAAAAGCGGATTGGCATTGCTTCCGGCCTGGTTATCGCTATTGTTATCAGCAGCATACAAACCTCCCCATGCCCCTGAGTTCATTCTCGGCAGCATGCTGTAAAATGTGTTTGTATATATTTGCAGATCGTTTATGTTTTTGAAATAAGCTGTTTCATCCCCAAAATCGAGCGGGTCCCGCTGCAGGAAACTGTTGCAACCTGTCAGGCCCAGCAACAGCACAGATAAACTTATATAAAATAATTTTTTCATTTCTATTTATTTTTAAAACACCCTGTTTTCTAATTATAAAGTAATATTTAAGCCGGCTGAAAATACTCTGTACATCGGATATGTTTTTCCGGGTCCGTATTCGCTATTGCTTTTACCCACCGCTTCCGGGTCATAAATATGCAGTTTTGTCAGCGTGAACAGATTCTCTGCTGAAAAATAAAGCCGTGCATTCTGAATATATTTAGAGTACTTTGCATTTGAGGGCAGAGTGAATCCAATCTGAGCATTTTTAAGGCGTACATAGGCCCCGTTTTGCAAGTAATAATCCGACACCTGTCTGTTGTTGGAGTCAGTTCTTAGTCGGGCATAATAGGCATTGGGGTTAGCACCCAATTCATCACCGGCATAACGGAAGTAGTCTAAATGCTCCATATAGAATGAACGCTGCCATTCGCCTGCAAATCCAAAGAAGGTTGCACTGTTGTGGAAAAATACCTCTCTTTGTCCGATTCCCTGGAAAAAGAGACTTAAATCGATAAACTTCCAGCTGCCGCCCAGATTAACACCAAAAGCGTAGCGCGGAGTACCGTTTCCGATCACTTCCATATCACCGTAATTGAAAATTGAACCTTCACCGGAGTTTACATATCCATCTCCATCCAGGTCTTTATACATCAGGTCACCGCCACCCCAGTTTTTTCCCAGCGCAGTCTGGTCGTTCTTTTTCAGCCACTCCTCCATCTCCCGGTCACTTTGAGCTATACCTTCCACACGGTATCCCCAGATATCACCCAGCTTTTTTCCTACAAAATAGCCGTTGAGATTGCCATCGGGGCTGTCGTATTTTGTTACGACACTCTGATAGTCACTGATACTAAAACCTACATTATAGGCCCAGTCTTTACCTATGCGATCGCGCCAGTTCAGCTCAAACTCCCAGCCTTTTGTTTCCAATTCGGCATTGTTTGTTTTTGGTGTTGGAGCACCAAAAATAGCCGGCAGAGATTTGGCGGGTCCAACCATATCTTTGGTCATACGTCTGTACCAGTCAAACGAGGAGCTTAAACGGTTGGAAAAGAAACCCAGGTCAATTCCAAACCCTAAGTTTTCAACTTTTTCCCAGGTAAGAGATGTTGAGTGAGGTAAAATACCCGGCAGAACAATTGCCTGTTCGCCTCCCAGCACCAGGTTACCCAGCGAGGAAGCCATCTGCTGATAGTAGTCATAAAAACCTTGCGTATTTTGATTACCCAGCACACCATAAGATCCTCTGATCTTTATCATCTCGAAGCCACGGTCATACATGCTTTCGAAGAAGCTCTCCTGCCCGATGTTCCAGGCAGCTGACACGGAGGGGAATGTAGCCCAGCGCTGATTTCTTGGGAAACGCGAGGCACCGTCAGTACGCAGGTTCACCTCCAGCATATAGCGGTTAGCATAGTTATAGTTTATTCGTGCAAAGATTCCTAAGTTGGACCACTCCCCTTTTTTATCGGACATACGCGGGTTTTCACCATCACCTGAAGGTAGAAACGGAGTGTCGTCCAACAGGATATTGTCTGAAGCTACACGGGTATTTTCTCTGTAGAAATACTCGGTTTGCATTCCGGCCAGAAACTTAAAGTAATGCTCTTTCAGCTTAAACTCATAGTCTGTGCGGAAGTTGGAGTTGAAGTAATTCACATATCCGTTCATTTTTTCGTAGTAACTTGCACCTGCGCCCGGCTGACGTCTGATGGAGCCATCCGGATTTACAACATTTACATCAGCCACACCCTCTAAAACTGAAAAGTACTCCTCGCTTCCATCAGGCAGGGTATAGCTTACCTTTTTAAATTGACGTGTATAACGGGGCTGTTCAATTCTGCTTCCGATATCAGCGTAGATTCTCCAGTCTTTCAGGGGTTCAATAGTGAGTTGCGCCTGATTATAAAAGAGCTGATTTTTATCAACAATGCGTCCACCATTCATTAAGGAAGGAATCAACGACTCCCTATTGTACTCTCCATTAGGCATATACACAGGAGAAAGAGGCGATCGGCGCCCCAGGTTATGATAAAACAGAGCGTTCATGGCAGAAGGCTTATCGTTGTCTGTGTTGACAAAGCGGGTGCTCCAGTTCAAATGAATTTTATCACTTATCTGAATATTGAGTTTTCCATTGATCGACAAACGCGAATAGGTTTCATCCGCATAGCGAAACAGTCCTTCCTGACCCAGGTAGTTGGTTGAAAGGAAATAGTTGGTCGCTTTGTTACCTCCGCGGATACTGACATTATGCTCCTGTGACTGTGTAACCGAGTTGAGATGCTCTGCATACCAGTTGGTATTGCCGAAGCTACGCTGGTTCCAGGTCCAGTCATTGTGCCCGTCAACAGGCTCGATACCGTACAACAATTCACCACGCTGATATTTCAAAATTTTATTAAGCTGCGACTCTCCAAACTGCGGGTTACCACCGGCGTTGATATATCCGTCATTCACCATCAATGCGTAGGTGTAAGAATCTACCGGCTTAGGTACTTTAATGGGGTTGGAGTAACGCAGGTCACCGGTATATGTTACGGTTGTTTTTCCATCTCCCGTTCCATTTTTGGTGGTCACCAATATAACTCCAAAAGGAGCCCGCGATCCATAAATAGAGGCTGCGGCGGCGTCTTTCAAAACAGATATATTCTCAATATCATTAGGGTTGAGCGTAGCTAAATCACCTTCAATTCCATCAATAAGAATCAAAGGAGAAGCATTGGAACCTTCTCCAATAGAACCCATACCGCGAATATTAATCTCCATAGCCTGGCCGAGACCGCCACCATTATCATTGATAATATTGAGTCCGGCAACCACCCCTTGCAGACCCTGCATGGCGTTAGCAATCGGGCGGGATTCCAAAGCTTTATTATCAATAGTTTTAACCGCTCCGGTTGCATTGATCTTTTTCTGTGTTCCAAATCCAACAATAACAACCTCATCCAGCATTTGTGTGTCGGACAATAGTTTTATGGCAAGATGGCTTTGTGTGCCAACCCTTACTTCCTGGCTTTTCATCCCTACGTAGGATATGCGCAGGATAGCGTTTTCATTCGGTACAGTTATCGAGAAATTACCATCAAAGTCGGTGATAGTCCCTGTACCCGTATCTTTCAAAACGACACTGGCGCCAATAATAGTTTCACCCGTTTCGTCAACAATTGTTCCTGTAACAGTTTTTGACTGAGCAAAAACCATGGCTACCGTGCATGATAATGCAAGTATTACTAAAAATAGCTTTTTCATTGTATTTTTTGTTTTATCTAAATCAGAATAAAATATCCTATTCATCCCTACCCTTCTGGTCAAAAGTTAGTTTAAACAAGACTGTGCTGTCGCGGCTAAAAATAAACTGCTCTGCCAGAAAAGGTCTTCGTCCGCTTGCGCGTCCCCGCGACACGGTGGCTTTCACTTTGCCATCACCGCCACCGGCATTGACAGTGGTGTTATACCAGGCTACCCGGCCCCCAAAATCAGGCGTTGGTGCCTGCCAGCGGGCATTGGAA
>CAYPPC010000058.1:9934-13525 GCA_964412435.1 uncultured Paludibacter sp. | reverse complement strand
CCATCACCTCCACCATGTTTTTAACCAGAGTAAGCCCGATGCCGGTGCCTGACTCGGTGTGGTCAGACCCCTGGTAGAACTCATCAAATATATGATTCAGATCCTCTTCTGCAATTCCCCGGCCGGTGTCGGCTACCGAGAAAATCAGGTTGTTTTTCTCACTTTTGATGACCAGATCAACCGTTCCTCCTTCGGGTGTGTGTTTTAGTGCGTTGGCTACCAGGTTACGAACAATTTTATTAAAATACTCCGGAATAAAGTCGATAAGAATCTCCTTTTCACTGTAGTTCAGACGCAGATCGATACCCATTTTCGAAGCATAATCCTGATAGGTCTCCGTGTTGAGCTTCATATAAACAACCGAATCTCCGTTTACCCATTTGGTCTTTTCGTGGCGGGTTTTCAGTTTGGCCATATCGAGGAGCTGGTTCACCAAATTCAGAAGCACATTGCCCTGATTGATAATGCTTTCCGCCTCTTTTACATTGTTGTTGCTCTTTTTTATACTGTCGGCCATGCCCAGAATAACAGTGAGAGGGGTGCGGAACTCGTGCGTGATACCGGTGAAGAAATCGGTGCGTGTTTTCTCCATCATGCGCAGTGTTTCGTTGCTCTTGGTGCGCTGACGATAAGCATAATAGAGAACAGCCGTTAGTAAAACACCCGCCAGACTGGCCAAAAAGAGCAGTGACAGCAGATTTTCACGTTGCCGCTGTTCTGCTTCAATTTCAGCCTGAATTTGCTGCAACGAACGGGCGTACTTGTTTTGTTCATAGTTTACCCGCAAATCCAGGTACTGATTTTTGTTTTTAAGACCCTGCACACTGTCGTTCATTGCCATGCTGAGCTGGTAGTTTTTCAGAGCTGAAGAAAAGTTGCCGGTAGCCACATCATATTCATGTTTCAAATTGTAAATAACCGACATGTGCGAAGCTGATTCCATATCTTTGGCAGTCTCTTCAGCCAGCTTGATATATTTCTTGAAATCTTCGAACTCTCTGTTGATCAGGTGGATGTCGGCGATAGAGAGGCAGGCCTCGAGCCAGTGCCAGCGGTCTGAAATGTTCTCCATCAGATCGTAGGCCTTCTGATACTCAATTTTTGCCAGGTCGTAGCGTTTCTCTTTTTTATACAGGTCTCCAAAATGGGTGTAACAAAGTCCGATACCCATATCAGAATTGCCGGCAATATTATTCTCCATAGAGAGGGTGTAGTAAACCCGGGCAGAGTCAATTTCTCCTTTGTTCTCAAAAGCGGCACCGATATTGGCATAATTAATAGCCTGCCCGATGTGACTTTCCAGTTTAATTTCACCGACTAAAGCTTCCCGGAAATAGTTGAGCGCTTCGTCATAATAACCTAACATCAGACTGATATTGCCGATTCCGTTCAGTGTAACTCCCAGACTTTTGATTTCACGTGGTCCGGAGCTTGAAAAGTTTTTAGAGAGGTTGAGTGCCTGAAAGTGGTAGTCAAGGGCTTCTGCGAGTGCTCCGATACGTCGGAAATTGGTGCCCATATTATTCAATCCCTGTACAATCTCCAATGTGTCCTGTAGTTCTACCGCATATTGAAGTCCGTTTTGGTGGGAATTGATGGCATCTGAAAATTGGGTGTTGTCACGCTGTATTTTACCCAGCTGCCTGTAGGCGATCATCATCCCGTACTTGTTGTTTCCTGCTTTGAAACGGTTGATTAAAATCTCGAGGGAGTCGGCAGAGAGATTACGGTGCAGCAAAGCTTCCGCCTCAAGCTTAGCTTTGGCAATTTGTCTCTCTTGCGGTGATTTGCTGCAGCCGGCCAACAAAAGAGTGAGTATAAGTATATAAAAAAGGTGCTTCCTCATGTTGCTGAAATTAACGGAGTCACTGTTTCAGACAGTTTACTTCTTTTTCAATTCTCATTTGAACTGTTTTTCAGAAAACTTTTTGTCTGTTTTTTTTTGATAACTGTTATTTACCTTTTAAGCAATTTGAAACAATAGATTACCTCAATGATCAGCCGCTACAATTCAGAATAATATGATGAAATCTTACTCTCTTTTGGATGGGCTCAATCAATCAGTGTTTACTAAATGTTGTGTTCAGTTTTCTTTTGAATTGAACACTTTATTTTTATCTCTGTAAAGATATTAAACATTTTGTAAATTTTCAAATAAATTATATGAAATTTAGTGGCTTAACATAAAAAAAGCCCGAAGCAGATTTTCTGTTTCGGGCTGTTTTCTGTTTTTATTTAAGTCTAATGTCTTAGCTGTTCATTGAGATCAGGAACTCTTCGTTGTTTTCTGTACGCTCCATTCGCTCTTTCAGGAACTCCATCGCCTCCACCGGATTCATATCGGCCAGGTGGTTGCGCAGTATCCACATACGGTTCAGAGTCTCTTTGTCGAGCAAGAGGTCGTCGCGACGTGTACTGGAGGAGGTGATATCCACTGCCGGGAAAATACGCTTATTCGACAGGCGGCGATCCAGCTGCAACTCCATATTACCGGTACCTTTAAACTCTTCAAAAATCACTTCGTCCATCTTGGAGCCGGTGTCGATCAGAGCGGTTGCAATAATGGTGAGACTACCTCCGTTTTCAATGTTACGGGCTGCTCCAAAGAAGCGCTTCGGGCGGTGCAGTGCGTTGGCATCCACACCACCGGAGAGTACTTTACCGGAAGCGGGAGAAACTGTGTTGTAGGCGCGTGCCAGGCGGGTGATCGAGTCGAGCAGGATAACTACATCGTGTCCGCACTCCACCAGGCGTTTGGCTTTTTCATGCACCATGCTGGCTACTTTTACGTGACGCTCGGCCGGCTCATCAAAAGTTGATGAAATCACCTCGCCGCGTACACTTCTTGCCATATCGGTCACCTCTTCAGGGCGCTCGTCAATCAGCAGTACAATCATATAAGCTTCGGGGTGGTTGGCTGCAATGGCGTTGGCTATGTCTTTCAATAACACGGTTTTACCGGTTTTAGGCTGTGCCACAATCAAACCACGCTGTCCTTTGCCGATTGGTGAGAAAAGATCTACCATGCGGGTCGAAAGGGTATCCCGTTTACCGGAGGTGAGCGTAAATTTCTCATCCGGGAAGAGCGGTGTCAGGTGCTCAAACGGAACGCGGTCGCGTACATATTCTGGTGAGCGGCCGTTAATCCGGGTCACACGAATCAGCGGGAAGTATTTTTCACCCTCTTTCGGCGGACGAATCGATCCGGTTACCGTATCACCGGTTTTCAAACCAAAAAGTTTGATTTGTGATTGTGAAACGTAAATATCATCCGGCGAGGCGAGGTAGTTGTAGTCGGCAGAGCGAAGAAAACCGTAGCCGTCGGCCAGAATTTCGAGGGTTCCGGTGCCTTCCAGCACTTCGTCAAAATCATAAGATTTCTCCACCTGCTGGTGCTTGGGTGAGAAACGGGGACGCTGCTGGTTGCTGTGACCACCTTGTCTTCCGCCATTTTCCTCTCTTTTCGGTTCGTTATTTTGTTGTGCTTCCTGTTTGGGCGCCGGTTCGTTTTTGGGCTCTTCGCGTACCTCTTTCTCTTTGATTTCCGGTTTTTTCTTCATACTTTAAGATTTCCTGATATACTATATTTAC
>CAYPPC010000058.1:0-9924 GCA_964412435.1 uncultured Paludibacter sp. | reverse complement strand
AGTACAATAGCCTCTTTCTCTTTCTGAGGTGCAGGCTCTTCAGCCTGTCTGGCTTTTACCGGAGCAGGCTGCTTGCTCTCTGCTGCAGGTTGATTGGCTTTTTTGACAACAGGTGTCGGTTTTTTCACCTCTTTTTTCTCCTCCTGAGCAGCTTTGGGCTCCGCTTTCTTGGGGCTCTCTTTTTTGGGTGCCTGAGTCTCCTTTTTAGCGGGTGCAGCCTTGGGTGCACTCTCTTGCTTCTGCTGTCTGGGCGCTGCTTTTTTCTCAGCAGGCTTTGCGGCAGGAGTTCGTTTGCGAGGCTCTTTTTCGTTAGATTCAGGTGCCTGACCGGTTTTTACCTGGGCTTTAACAACGGCTTGTTTGTCCAGGATTTCGTAGATAAGGTTCTCTTTTTTCAGGGCACTTACAGATTTGAGGCCCAGTTCTTTGGCAATTTCGCGCAGCTCGGGCAGGTTTTTCGCACTAAGCTGTAAAATAGTGTAATTTGTCATATGTTATTAATACGTTGTAAAAAACGCAATGGTGAGATTTCCCCTCTGAATTGGTAGGGAAATACGTAAATTTGAATGTTTTGGTTTAATTATAACTTTATTCGGACGAATAAAATGTAATAGATTACAAACGCAAAAGTAATCTTTATTTTTTATATTAACAAATCTATCTGATGTTTTCTTGTGATAATCAGTGAATTTAAATTTAAATAACGCTAATTTCCAGTATATTACGGCTTTTTTTGTCAACCTTAAAACGATCATCGAGGCGCATTCCGATCACCCACACAATCAGATTATCTGATATGAGCAACTTTACCTGCTCTTTTTCCGGCAGGGAGAGTTTGATGTCTGTGAAATAGTCACTTAGCTTTTTGCTCCCCCGCATGCCCAGCGGATAAAACCGGTCTCCCTGCTGCCAGCCGCGAATGGTTAGCGGGAATTTGACTTTGTCGGCATCCAGGTGGATCTTGTGCGCCAACCGGGTGGGTGCGAAGTTTTCAGGCACCGGAAATCGCTTCAGCTGAAGGTGCAAAGGCTCCTTAATCTCCACCGTCTCCTCAGAAATAAGATACTCAACGTGTGTTGCATCCCTGTTTATAGGCTCCACAATCAACACTTCCCGGTCTTTGGTCAGCCGGTGAGTGGGTGAGTAAAATTGAAGCCCGGGATTTTCCGTCAAAGCTTCTGTAATCTCCCGGATATTTGCTGCATTGAAATGGTATGGGTTTAAAATTTCAAAAATAATACTTTGAGGATCAGCCTGCAGCAACAGTTTGTTGATGTCGATTAAAATACGGCTCTCTTCGCTCCGGACCAGCTCTTTTTCTGCTTCTGCTACTTTTTCCCGGTATATCATATAAGCACCACGGAAAAGTTTGCTGTTTTCCCGAAGGGTCTCAAGTATAGAAGGATTAATCTCACTCATCAACGGCAAAATCTCATTGCGGATTTTGTTGCGGGTGTATTCGTCCGTAAGATTAGTGGAGTCGGTCACGTAGCTCAGATTCCGTTGCCGGGCATACTCTTCAATCTCGCGGCGGGAGCAGTCGAGCAGGGGGCGAACAATCATTCCGTTTTTGGGGTCGATGCCCGAAAGCCCCTTCAACCCGGTGCCACGAATCAGATTAATCAGCAAAGTCTCCGCCGAGTCGTCGCCATGGTGTGCCACGGCAATCACTCCGGCATGCTCCTGAGCCGCAATCTGGTGAAACCAGGCATAGCGCAAATCGCGCGCAGCCATCTCGATAGAGATTTTCTGCTTTTCGGCAAAAGCAAAAGTATCGAAATGCTCCAATAAGAGTGGCACCTCCCGCTCAGAAACAAATTTACGCACAAAGGCTTCGTCGCGATCCGACTCCCTGCCTCGCAGATGGAAGTTGCAGTGTGCTGCCACGCAGTCATAGCCGAGACGCAGCAAAATATCGAGCAAAACAACAGAGTCTGCACCGCCGCTGACACCGGTCAGCACCCGCTCATTTTCATGAAAGAGCCGGTGTCTTTCAATAAATTTAGATACTTTGTTGAGCAATCCCATTGTTTTGATTATATTTGTAACCCACTTAGGACAAAGGTAAATGTTTTGTTTCGGAATTGAAAGAAACAGCCGTAAATAGGAGCTTTAGCATCAAAAAATTTTATTATGAACTATCAGGAAACCTTACAATATTTATATGACCGCCTGCCGGTTTTTCACTTTGTGGGGGCTGAGGCTTACAAGCCGGGGCTGGAGAAGTCTTTGGATATGATGGAACGGCTTGGCAATCCACAGAACGGCTATAAAACCATCCATGTTGGTGGCACCAACGGTAAAGGATCCGTTTCGCATATGCTGGCTGCGGTTTTGCAGGAGGCAGGCTATCGGGTGGGGCTCTACACTTCGCCGCATCTGGTCGATTTTGGTGAACGCATTCGTGTAAACGGAGAGATGGTGAAGCACGAATTTGTAGTCAGTTTTGTAAATAAGCATATGGAGATGCTTGAAGAGCTTCAACCCTCCTTTTTTGAAGCCACTATGGCACTTGCCTTTGACTATTTTGCTGCTGAAAATGTAGATGTAGCCATCATTGAGGTGGGGCTGGGAGGGCGACTCGACAGCACCAATATCATTCAGCCCGAACTCTCCATCATTACCAATGTCAGCTTTGATCATACCCAGTTTTTGGGCAATACGCTGCACGAAATTGCCTTTGAAAAGGCCGGAATTATTAAGGAACATACCCCCGTGGTTATTGGTGAAACGGATGCCGACCTGGCTGATGTTTTTCTGGATAAAGCGAGTGCTGAGGGGGCACCTATTACTTTTGTCAACAGCAACGACAATGTGGAGTTTATTGACTACCGCAAGGATGTGATGCGGGTGAAAAGCCGCCTTTTCGGAAAACTGGAGTGTGAGCTGACCGGACAGTATCAACTGAAAAATCTGGCTACCCTGCTCGAATCGATAGAGCGTTTACAGCATGTGGGCTTTGGAATCAGCGATGAAGCGATACACAGCGGAGTGAAAAATGTGGTCAAACTTACCGGTCTGATGGGACGCTGGCAGCGCTTGCCGGGCAAACCGCCGGTGATTCTCGACAGCGGTCACAATGCCGCGGCTTTGGAGAATATTGTGCGTCAGTTTAGCTTTGAAAATTATAACACACTGCGTATTGTAATCGGAGTGGCTAACGATAAAGACTTTATGCAGATGCTGGAAATGTTGCCGCGCGATGCGGTTTACTATTTTACGTCAGCCGGCAGCAGCCGTTCGCAAAAGCCGCAAGTATTGCAGCAACAGGCCGCTGAATTTGATATTCGCGGCGAAGTAATTGCAAGCGTGGCTGATGCTGTGGAGCAGGCGCGCACAGACTCAGCCAACGATGATCTGATTTTTATTGGTGGCAGCAACTTTGTGGTGGGCGAGGCGCTTGAGTACCTGATGGATTAAATATGGTGTACATTATATTAATTAAATAAAATTGAGATTAGGATGAGAAACAAAATTTTTTCAATCTGTATTTTGCTGACCGCACTTCTGCTGTCATCCTGTGCCTCCGGCCAAAAGCACAATGTGCTGACTAAAGAGGAAAAAGCGCAGGGCTGGGAACTCCTTTTTGACGGAAAAACTCTGAATGGCTGGCGCGACTACAATGGCACTGAGCTCACAGCTCCCTGGTTTGCCGAAGATGGTATGATTCAGGCACGCGGCGAAGGTGCCGATGAGCACGGCTACATTGTGACCGATAAAATTTACGAAAACTTTGAACTGGTCTGGGAGTGGAAAATTGCCGATGGCGGTAACAGCGGGGTGCTCTATCATGTGGTGGAGAATCCTAAATTTGCTGTGCCTTACATCACCGGACCGGAGTATCAGCTGATTGACGACCTCAACTTCCCCGAGCCTTTGGAAGATTGGCAAAAAACAGCCAGCGACTATGCCATGCACACTCCCGATTATGAGTCGATTGAGCTGAAGCCTGCCGGCGAATGGAACAGTTCCAGAATTGTGTTCGACAACGGGCATGTGGAGCACTGGCTCAATGGTGAGAAAGTGATTGAGTTTGAAGCCTGGTCAGAAGATTGGTTTGAGCGTAAAAACAGCGGTAAATGGGAGAATGCACCGGAGTATGGTCTGGCCGGAAAAGGTGTAATCTGTCTGCAGGATCACGGTTCTGCTGCCTGGTTCCGCAACGTGAAAATCAAAGAGTTGCCCCGCAAAAGCCGTGAAGTGGAGCTTTTTAATGGGGAAGACCTCACCGGCTGGGAAATTTATGGCACTGAAAAATGGTATGTTGAAGATGGTATGCTGGTTTGTGAAAGTGGTCCCGACAAAGAGTACGGTTACCTGGGAACCCGTGAGTATTACGATGATTTTGAGTTTTCCGTAGACTTCAAGCAGGAAGCTGACGGTAACTCAGGTGTTTTTATCCGTTCATTTGTTGAGCCGGTAGCTTTGGTGAATGGCTGGCAGGTGGAAGTGGCACCTTTGGGCCACGGCACCGGCGGTATTTATGAATCTTACGGTCGCGGATGGCTTATTCAGATTCCGGAAGAGAAAGAGAGTGTACTGAAAGAAGGTGAGTGGAATAACCTGCGCATTCTGGTTCAGGGCGACCGGGTGACTACCTGGCTCAATGATACCGAAATGGTAGATTTTGAAGATGAGAAAATTGGAAAAGGGCAGGGACGTATTGCTCTGCAGATTCATGACGGCGGTGGTATCCGGGTGTTATGGAAAAACTTCCAATTAAAAACCTTGTAAAACAGTCCTGTTTTATTTAAAATTGAAAAGGAAGGGTGTCGCTGTTTGGCACCCTTTTTCTTTTTAAAAATTTAAAAAATGACGAATTATACCCGTAATATGAGAAAATAGTGATATTTTTGCAGTTAATTTAAATAATGCTTAGGTTTAAGCTAAAACTGAAAAAATCATAATGACTTCAAAACGTGTTTTCGGCACAACGCTGATCTATCTCATTCTCTCCCTGACAGGCTATGTGGCAGCCAAGCCCATTTTAGAAAAAAACAGATACCTTATTGCAACTTACGATGGTTATGGAGCGGGTGTGGTGAGTCCGAATGAAGGTGCAACACATCAGTTGATTTATGACAACAGCAAAGATGTTGAATCAGCTGAGGAGAGTGATTACTGGATTATTAAAAATATCTCAGATAATCATTACACTTTCCAGAATTCAGTTTCAGGTAAGTATATCAGATACGATAACACAGTGTTCAACAACCGGGAGGCTTTGAAACTGGTAGATAATTTGTTTGAAGACAACTCTACTTCCTTTGTTTTGGAACATCATGTCAGAGACGGAATCAGTTATTATCAGATTATCTCTGTCACTGCCCCGCAATTAAGCTGGAATAAACGTAACAGTATGCACGAGGGTGTCTATCCGGTGGGTGTTTATGGCTTGACAGAAGGTGGCAACTCTCTCTTTGTTTTTTACGATAATGAGGGCGATGCCGTAGTAGATGATGGTAAAGTGGACCCGATTGTAACGGTGACGCGTTCGCTGGGTAATTTTGAACCTTATCTCAAAAGCTTTAAAATTAACGGTAAAACACCGGCACCCGACCTGGGGAAACATCAGTATTATACCACCCTGTCAGCGGATGCTTTGCCGGCATCTTCATTGACATTAACTTTTGATTTTGAATTAAAAGATCCCACCCACAGCCTGGCCATCAATGGGGAAGCTGTTCAGAATGGGGTGCCCGTGACGCTCTCCAGAGTGAATTCAAAAAGTACCTTCAGACTGGAAGTATTGAGAGGGATCCAAACGCTTGAATCTGCCGACCTCTTTTTTACCTCGCTGCCCATAGTGCAGATTAATTCAGAAAACTATATCGGTGACCTCAATGTGATTGCTCAGATTTCAGTGGCTGAAGCTGAGACGGAGGGAGACTCAGAGTTGCTGCTGACAAAAATAAAGATTCGGGGCGCCTCTTCACGAGGTTATCCCAAGAAAAGCTACGCAGTGAATATGCGCGATGAGAGCGGTACAGAAAAAGAGAACTACTCTTTCTTCGGTTTGCGCAGCGACAACAAGTGGATTTTAGATGCGATGTATGTGGACCCTTCACGCATGAGAAACCGGGTTTCAACTGATTTGTGGAATGATTTTGCTACACTCCCTTACTGGGCAGATCAGGAGGCAAATATGGTCAACGGAACTCGCGGGCAATATGTTGAGGTCTTTTTGAATGACAGATATCATGGCCTCTACTGCATGACTGAGCGGGTTGACCGCAAGCAGCTGAAACTCAAAACTATCATCGAAGAGGCTGATTATATCAATAATACGGTAAACTACACCCAGCGCGGGGCACTCTATAAAGCTAAAGGGTGGACTACCGCTGTGATGTTTGGTTATCCTTATCGAGGCAACCCAAATATTCCATATTACAGCAATTATTTCGACAGCTGGGAAACTTTCGAGGTGAAATATCCGAATGACGACGGCGAACCCTTTATTTGGGATAATCTTTACGATGCCATCAGAACTGCCTCTAAAATGACAGACGATGCCACCTTCTTAAGCACTATGCACGATGTTTTCGATCTGCCGGTCTATCTCGATTATTTTCTCTTTATTGAGCTGATGCTGGCCTCCGATAATCACGGTAAAAATACCTATGCAAGTATTTATAATCAGCAGGAGTCTCCTAAAGTGACCATCACTCCCTGGGACCTTGACGGCACCTGGGGAAGACGCTGGGATGGTAAAAAAGATCTGACTTATGCGGCTCAGGATTTTGAAAGCTTTTTGAGAAGACATGAACACGGAACATTTTACCTTTTCGACCGGATGAAGCAGCTTGACGCAGACGAGTGGGAAAGTAAAAAACTAAAAGAGCGCTATCTGCAGCTGCGTGGAAATCACTTCTCTTTTGAAAGTCTGATGGGACGATTCCAGACTTATGCTAATGATTTTACAAAAAGCGGTGCGATAGATCGTGAAATGTCCCGCTGGGGGCTCAACAGCCTGGTGCCGGAGATCAACTACCTGAGTGAGTGGATTCAGGATCGTCTCGACTACCTCGATATTCAGTACCTGGGTGAGCTTTATACTTCAACTTCGGCGCTTGAGACCGGCTTTATCTGCGGTCCCAGTCCGGTGACCGATCGTCTCCTTGTTACCGGCTTGCAGCCTAAAACGGATTTGGCGGTTTACAACCTGCAGGGTGTGCTGATGCACAGAGAGTTTGTGCCCAATGGTAGTGTTGAAATCAATATGAGCCATATGCCTGCCGGAGTTTATCTGGTGAAAACAGCTTATGGTACATCCAAAATCATCAAGCAATAACAGAACAGCTTTATCATAAAATAAGGAGGAATTTACCGCGGTAAATTCCTCCTTATTTTATGTCTGTATTTAATCAAAAGCTAATTCACAGCTTTCAGTCCCATCTCTTCGCCTAACTTCAGCATATAATCACGGGCTGCTTCATACTCATTGGGAATAACACCGTCCAGTATAGCATCTTTGATACGTGTTTTTATCTCACCCACCTCGTGGCAGGGAGATAAATTGAAGGTGCTCATGATCTCATCACCCTTCACCGGAGGCTGGAAGTTACGCACCCGGTCTTTCTCTTCAATATCCTTTAGCTTTTGCCCCACCAGCTCAAAGTTTTTGCGGTAGCGCTTCACTTTTACCGGATTTTTGGAGGTGATGTCGGCATTGCAAAGCATCATCAGATCATCAATATCATTTCCTGCCTCAAAGAGCAGGCGGCGCACCGCCGAGTCGCTAACATCATCTTCGCTTAGCACAATGGGGCGCATATGCAGGCCTACAAGCTTCTGCACATACTTCATCTTATCATTGGTCGGCAGACGCATTCGCTTAAATATCCCGGGCACCATTTTTTCACCGATATAGTTGTGGTTGTGAAATGTCCAGCCCAGTTTCGGATCGAAACGTTTGGAACGCGGCTTGCCTATATCGTGCAGCAGGGCAGCCCAGCGTAACCAGAGATTGTCTGTTTTTTCAGCCAAACCGTCAAGCACCGCCAGGGTGTGGTAGAAGTTATCTTTGTGCCCGACACCATCTTTGGTCTCAGCTCCTTTCAGCGCAAGCAGTTCCGGAAAAATGATCTCGAGTAATCCGGTTTTCTCAAGCAAAATAAAGCCGACTGATGGCTTGGGTGAAAGAATAATCTTATTCAATTCATCCGTGATACGCTCTTTGGTAATGATTTTTATTCGCTCTCTGTTACGCTCGATAGCATCAAAAGTTTCGGTTTCGAGAAAAAATCGCAACTGCGAAGCGAAACGTATTCCGCGCATCATACGCAGCGGGTCGTCAGAAAAAGTAATATCAGGATTTCGCGGTGTGCGAATCACAAAGTTTTTCAAATCTTCCAGGCCATTGAAAGGATCCACCAGTTCGCCGTAGCGCTCACTGTTCAGGCAGAAAGCAAGTGCGTTGATGGTGAAGTCGCGCCGGTTCTGGTCATCTTCCAGCGTGCCGCTCTCCACAATGGGGTTGCGGGACTCTTTGTTGTATGACTCTTTCCGGGCACCCACAAACTCCACTTCCCATTCGCGGGTCTTCACCTGCGCCGTACCGTATGTTTTGAAATAGGCAAATTTCGACTTCTTTCCTAAGCGGGCATGAACCGCGCGTGCCAGTTCAATACCGCTTCCAACGGTCACAATATCGATATCGGTAGAGGGGCGGCGCAGATAGAGGTCGCGCACATAGCCTCCGATAACGTAAGTCTCCAAGCCCATCTCATCGGCTGTTTCTCCGATTATTCTGAATATTTCTTTATCTAAATCCTGATGCATATTTTCCTGAATTTCGACTGCAAAATTACGATTTTTTCTTCAATCCGGCAATTTGCTGATGTCGGAAGGCCAAAAGAGTACCATTTGAACGCTTCAGGCGTTAATTATAATGAAACAAAAGCATATTCAAAACTATTCCACTGAAAAATCTGTATCTTTGCAAATTCAGTTGAATTTGTTAAACTAAATCTATGAAACGAGCAGTTTTTCCCGGAAGTTTTGACCCCTTTACCCTGGGGCATTACGATATAGTGATGCGAGGCCTGGCCCTTTTTGATGAAATAATTATAGCACTGGGCGTAAATGCCAATAAAAAAACATTTTTTGATGGTGAGCAGCGAAAAGCAATGATTGAACAAGCTTTTGAAGGAGAGAGTCGGGTTTCTGTACGGGAGTATAATGACCTGACAGTCAATTTGGCGAAGGACTTGGGAGCCGATTTTATTTTACGCGGAGTGCGTACTGTGGGCGATTTTGAGTTTGAACACTCCATTGCCAGCGCCAACCGCAAAATGACCGGCGTAGAGACAGTGCTGCTTTACACTTTGCCGGAGCATTCGTTTATCTCCTCCTCCATTGTGCGCGACTGGATTCGCTACGGACAGGATGCGACAGAGCTTTTACCTCCGGGCGTAAAACTACCCCAATGATACTGTTGCAATACAATCTTTTGTTTCAAATTAAAAAAAATAGATAGCTTTTCGCTTTGCGGAGCTGTTTTGTAAAGAGTTATATGAAGAAAAATAGAATAAGCTTACTTTTAGTATTACTGATTAGCTTTTCAGTGATGCTATCGGCACAACCCAAGGAAGAGAAATACTTCTCAATCAATAAAAACCTGAGTATTTTTAATTCTGTTTTGCGTGAACTGAATACCTACTATGTGGATACGCTCAATTACAGCAAAGTGGTGGAGACCGGTATCAACGGTATGTTGCAGTCACTCGATCCCTACACCACCTTTATGCCGGAGGAGATGAATGATGATCTGAAAATGATGACCACCGGCGAGTATGCCGGAATTGGGGCGATGATTATGCAGAAAGAGGGGCAGGTGATAATCTCTGAACCTTATGAAGGTATGCCGGCACAGCGCAATGATCTGCGCGCCGGTGATATAATTATAGAGGTGGATGGCGTGAG
>CAYPPC010000057.1:7306-13549 GCA_964412435.1 uncultured Paludibacter sp. | reverse complement strand
TTTTTTATCGGATTTTTGACAAAATACGGTTTCAAAGCGTTTGGTTATTATAGGATCATTGCTGGAATGGCCATTATCATTTTGATGTTGTTAGGTATTAACTTAGAGGTTGTATAATAGAGTGGATTTTGAAAAAGGAGAGGTGCTTTTTGTAGCTAAGCCCTTAGGATGGACCTCTTTCGATCTGGTGAATAAAGTTCGCTGGAATCTGAAGAGAAGTTTGCGGGTGAAAAAGTTGAAAGTGGGCCACGCCGGAACGCTTGACCCGCTGGCTACAGGAGTGATGGTGATCTGCACTGGCCGTGCTACCAAACGGATTGATGAGTTTCAGCACGGTGTGAAAGAGTATATAGCTACCCTCGAGCTGGGTGCTACCACACCCTCGTTTGATCTGGAGAAAGAGATAGACGCCCGTTACCCTACGGAGCATATCACTCCCGAACTGGTCAATGAGGTGATACCCGGTTTTGTTGGAGAGATCTGGCAGATACCGCCGGTTTATTCAGCGGTGAAGGTGGATGGAAAACGGGCTTATGATTATGCCCGCGATGGTGAAGAGGTGGAGCTGAAGCCCCGGCTGCTGGTGGTGGATGAGATTGAAGTGATTGATTTTACGCCGCCCTCATTAAAAATCAGAGTGGTATGCAGCAAAGGTACCTATATCCGTGCACTGGCACGTGATATCGGAGTGGCGTTGAACAGCGGTGCCCATCTGACGGCGCTTGAACGCACCAGAATTGGTGATGTTACCCTGGATGACTGCCGCCATGTGGATGATCTGATCAAAGAAATTATTGATATTGGTCATCAGAGAAAAGAGTTACAGAGGCAGGCAAAAGCTGCCGGTGACGATAAAGAAGAAAAAGAAAAATAAAACATTTATAATTCATAAATTAAAGTATGAAGTTATCTCAATTTAAATTTAAGCTTCCGGAAGAGCTGATTGCTCAGTATCCGGCAAGGTTTCGGGATGAGTCCCGAATGATGGTGTTACATCGGGAAACCGGTAAAATCGAACATCGCACTTTTAAGGATATTCTCGATTATTTTGATGAACATGACCTTTTTGTGTTTAATGATACAAAGGTGTTTCCAGCCCGTCTTTACGGTAAAAAAGAGAAAACAGGTGCGCAGATCGAGGTGTTTTTACTCCGGGAACTGAACCAGGAAACCCGTCTCTGGGATGTGCTGGTGGAGCCTGCACGTAAGATCCGTATTGGCAACAAACTTTACTTTGGCGAGGATGAGTCTATCGTGGCTGAGGTGATTGATAACACCACTTCCCGCGGACGTACATTGCGCTTTTTGTATGACGGCGAGCACGAAGATTTCAAAAAAGAGCTCTTTGCACTAGGTGAAACTCCGCTGCCGCGAATTATTGACCGTGAGGTTGAACCGGAAGACCGGGAGAATTTCCAGACCATTTTTGCGAAGCATGAAGGTGCAGTTGCTGCTCCTGCAGCAGGCCGCCATTTTAGCCGCGAACTGATGAAACGTATGGAGATTAAAGGGGTGGAAGCTACCTTCATCACCTCGCATATGAGCCTGGGTAACTTCCGTGAAATTGATGTGGAGGACCTCACTAAACATAAGGTGGATTCGGAACAAATGCTGATTACACAGGAGGCTTCCGATGATGTGAACCGCGCTAAAGACCGGGGCAGTAAAGTGTGTGCCGTTGGAGCAACAGTGATGCGGGCACTGGAGACTGTGGTGGGTACAGAAGGACGAATCAATCATTTCGACGGCTGGACCAACAAGTTTATTATACCGCCTTACGAGTTTTCGGTGGCGGATGCTCTGATCAGCAACTTCCATTTTCCGGAATCTATTTTGCTGATGCTGGTGGCTGCCTACGGCGACTACGATCAGGTGATGGATGCTTATAAGCTGGCCATTAAAGAGGGTTATAAGTTTGGAGTTTATGGCGACGCCATGCTGATTATTTAATCTGTAAAGATCATACAATTATATAACAAAAGCCTGTTTTTCTTTCAAAAACAGGCTTTTGTTATTGGAGTTTGGCATAAATATTACAGCATTTTCTTAATCTCCTCCACTATCAGCTGCCAGTCGAACAGCTTGCCACTGCCAATGTCACCGCAGGCCAGACCGCCGGAGGCTGTTCCGAATACGTGGTAACCAAACTTTTTCAGTTTCTGCAGGTTATCCTGAACAATCGGGTTTTCATACATGGCTGTGTTCATAGCCGGAAAAATAAGCACCGGACTGCGTGCTGCTGTTACTGTTGTGGTGAGCATATCATCGGCAATGCCGGAAGCAATTTTCCCGATTACATTGGCCGTGGCCGGAACAATGGCAAAAACATCGGCTTCCTTCGCCAGATCAATGTGTTGTGTGTCCCACTTGTCAATCGGGTCAAACATATCAGTGGCCACCTTATTGTGTGACATGGTTTGGAATGTGAGCGGCGTAACAAATTCCTGAGCCGACCGGGTCATGATAACCTTCACACTGATGCCGTCTTTATGCAACTGATTCACTACTTCGATGGCTTTGTAGGCAGCAATGCCGCCCGAAACACCGATTAATACTGTCTTTTTCATAAGAAGATATTTTGTTTTTTAGACTAAGTTCTTATAGAGCACGCCATCCGCCCGATGAGCTGTCGGGAAATTATCAAAGATAAAAATTTGATTCTAATGGCTGTCTCATACTATGTTATTTAAACATTTCATTGATAATAGCCTGAGCAATCTCTTGCTTGCCTGTAACGCGAAGAATTATTTCTCCCTCTCTCACCAAAAGCCCCCGGTGGTTGCTTTCGCCGATGGCCGAAGCCTCATTGGCCAGTACCAGATCGCAGCCGTTTTGCTCGCTCAGGTAACGGGCGGCTTCGAGCAGTTCGGCCTCACCCACCTTGTTCAGCAGCTTGAAACCAACTAAGAATGTAGCCGGGTTATTTTGTTTGATAAGCGGAATTACTTTTTGGGTTCGTTTCAGACCGATTACGATATCCTCATCCGAAGGAATTTTCTCTCCTTTTTGCAGCTGACTCGCAGGATTACGTAAAGCTTCAATCACTTTTATCTCATCAGCTCCATCTTGAGTGCTAAATCCGGTAAGCTCACGAGCCAACCGGTAAATGTCGGCTGCATAGGAGAAGGTGAAATCAGAAATGGCCATCGAGTGGATAAAATAATCGATTTTGCGCTCCCGGGTCAATTGATCCACCGCCTTATAAACACTGGCTGCGTCAGTCACCGGGATGTAGTTGACATGCACCTTTTCTTCATCGTTCAGAGCTCTGAGCATCGCATTTTCAGAGTGGATATAGTGGACTATAAAGTCCCCGGATCCGCTTCTTTTGAAATGCTCAAAAACAGCATCCAAACAGTGCTGAGCCAGAGATCCTGTGCTCAGGTTGGTGATTTTACGCACTCCGTCGATCGCTTCCGATGTCCCTCCGGCAGTGATTGCAATTTCATTCATAAGTTACAACCTTTCAATAATTCTGTTCTTTTCGTCCAGAATAAATACCAGCGGATTGTGTGACTGTGCCTCCTCGGTGGTCATCTGCACATAAGCCATAATGATAATCCGGTCATCGGGTTGTACCAGGCGGGCGGCAGCACCATTCAGGCAAACTATGCCGCTGCCTCTTTCGCCCTCAATCACATAAGTTTCAAAGCGGGCGCCGGTGTTGATATTCACCACATGTACCTGTTCATGAACAAGCAGACCGGCCTCTTCAATCAGATCCTTGTCGATGGTGATGCTACCGGTGTAGTTCAGGTTGGCCTCTGTCACTGTGGCGCGGTGCAGCTTGGTTTTTAGCATTGTTAAAAGCATATCTATTTCTTTTTTATTTCAATATAATATTATCAATCAAGCGGGTTTTCCCAAATTTTACTGCGACAGCCGCCAGTGCCTCTGCATCTACTTTTGCTGTCTGTTTCAACGAAGGGTAATCGTGAATGCTGACGTAATCTATCTCTGCCAGTGGCATCTCTTTGATTTTGTTTTTAATGATTTCAATCAATTTCTTCACCTCTCTTTCGCCTTCGGCAAATGCGGCAGCGCTGAGTTGCAGGGCTTGTGAAAGCACTACAGCCTGCTTCCGTTCTTCTGCGTTGAGGTAGCTGTTGCGTGAACTCATCGCCAGCCCGTCTTCTTCCCTGACAATGGGGCACACTATCAGTTCGAGCGGCATATGGGTGTCGCGCACCATTTTAATCAGTACAGCAGCCTGCTGCGCATCTTTCTGTCCAAAATAGGCACGGTGTGGCTGCACGATATTGAAAAGCATATTCACCACCGTGGTCACACCCCGAAAATGCGTCGGACGTGACTGACCGCACAGAATGCGGGTAATTCCATCCTCAACCTCTACAAAAGTGGAGCTTCCTTCGGGATACATCTCCTGCACTGAGGGGTAAAAAATCACATCAGCACCTGCCCCCACGGCCAACTCTGTATCTCGTTCGATATCGCGCGGATAGCTCTCGAAATCTTCACCCGGAGCAAACTGGGTAGGGTTTACAAAATCACTGACCACCACGATGTCATTGTCGGCTTTTGCATAGCGAATCAGTGAGAGGTGGCCTTCATGAAGAAAGCCCATCGTCGGCACAAAGCCGATACTTTTTCCTTGTGAGCGCTGTTCGTCCAGATATTCCCGCAGCGCTGATATTGTTTCAATAATCATTATTCAGAATATATTATTTTGCGGACTCACCGGCCCGCAAAGTCTGCTCTCAGTTATTTGTAAGTGTGTGCTTCAGTGGGGAATGTTCCGCTCTGTACCTCTTCGATATAATTTTTGACCGCCCCGGTCACAATGGAATTGAGGTCGGCATACTGCTTTACAAACTTAGGCACAAAGTCGTGAAACATGCCGAGCATGTCGTGCACTACCAGCACCTGGCCGTCGCAATCGCTTCCCGCTCCAATTCCGATGGTGGGAATGGTGAGTCTTTCAGAAATCTCTCTGGCCAGCTTTTCGGGTACTCCTTCCAGGGTAATTGCAAAAACACCGGCATCTTCGAGCATCAGGGCATCTTCCACGATTCGTTTTGCTGCCTCTTCATCACGTCCCTGCACTTTGAAACCGCCAAAAGCATTCACCGATTGGGGAGTCAGTCCAAGGTGCCCGATTACCGGAATTTGTGCATCCACAATGGCTTTCACCTGATTGATAATGCTGCGTCCGCCTTCGAGTTTCACTGCTTCGGCGCCTCCCTCTTTGACGATGCGGCCCGCATTGAGCACAGCATCTTCTACCGAAACGTGGTAGGAGAGAAAAGGCATATCTCCAATAACCAGTGCGTTGCTGTTGCCGCGCACTACCATTTTACAGTGGTAAATGATCTCATCCACGGTAACGGGCAGGGTAGAGCCTACCCCTTGCATCACCATGCCGAGTGAATCGCCTACCAGGATGGAATCGATACCGGCATTACTCACCAGTTTGGCCATGGAGTAGTCGTAGGCTGTGAGCATTGTTATTTTTTTGCCTTCATTTTTAAATTGCTGAAAGGACTTTACTGTTACTTTTTTATTCATCATCCAAAATATTTTTCAGGCGGTAGTCGCCTGTCATGTTCATTGTTTCACGTCCGAGAGCTTTGTAAAGCAAAGCCACTTCGGGGAGTTCTTTATTTAATACTGTTAAATGTTTCTTTACGGTTTCAGCATCACCGCGCCTGATGGGGCCGGTGAGTGCATCTTTAGGTGCTTTTCCTTCCATATTATCCAGGGTGCTTTTGAGCAGAACCAGTGTTGCGGGAAGGATATCTTTTTCTGGAATGTCGGCCAGGCCGAAAACGCTGTTGGCTGCATGACTCAGTGTCACCAAATAATTTGAAAGCATCACAGCGCCGGCGTGGTAAGCTACTTTTTGTTCTTTATTAATAATAACGGTGTGGTTACCTGCTTTGTTGAGGTATTCAGTTACTTTTTGCCGGGCGTTTTCATCTCCTTCGACGAAGAAATAGGTTTCGTTCAACATTTTTGCCGCCTGCCGGGCATCGTTGAAAGCGAGCAGAGGGTGGGCTGAACATACCGGATAGCCTTTCTCCTGCAGAGCGGAGAGTACACTGCTGGTGAGAGCACCGCCGGCGTGCAGAAAAATTTTCTCTCCTTCAAACTCCAGTTCAGAGATTACGCGGGCTACCTCTCCGATGGCATCATCGTTGGTGGTAATCCAGATTGTGTCACTGGCCCTCAATAACTCCTCAATATTTGAAAAAAAACGGGATCCGGTTACTTCAGCAGCCTGAC
>CAYPPC010000057.1:0-7296 GCA_964412435.1 uncultured Paludibacter sp. | reverse complement strand
CCTGACGGGCGCTTTCGGGAGTGCGGCTGTAATAGCCGCTGATCGGTATCCCTTTTTCACGAAAATAAATTCCAAGAGCGGTACCCACTTTCCCGGCTCCGATAAATGCAGTCATCATTTTTATTTTAATCAATCTCCATTTCCAGGTTTTTTCTCAGAATCTCCAGTGCCGGTTGCTCGGTGGCCATTTTGCGGTAAATTTCCTGTGGAGAAAGCCGCGCATTCACTTGATCTTCCGGAGCCATCTCTATCTGCAGACTCAAATTTCTGTTCTCCAGCTCACGGCGCAGATAAGCGATAACGTTCATCTGTTGCAGCTCCTTTTCCTGGAAGGGGTTTTCAACCACCACCTCCAGTTGGTCATTTTCTTTGAGCTGCGGCACATGAGATTTCAGGAAAGCTTCCGTGCCCGGATCTTCCGAGTGCTCCACAATATATTTTTCCCACTTCTCATTCACTAACTCCTGAGTTACTTCGGCCGCTCCTTCCGGATTTTGTTCGGGGAGCTCAGACTCGGCCTGCTTCTCCGGTGATTTGCGCACCGGCGCATTGATAGAGATACTCATGGGGCGGGGCGCTGAGCTTGCAGCCGGTGAAGCTACACTTGCTTTTTGAGCCGGTGGTGTTGCAGTTTGTGCCGCAGGGGCTGCTGCTGCCGCAGGAGCTGCTTCACTCTGCTGAGCCGGAGCAGCTGTTTGAGTTGCAGCTGCGGGTGCTTCTTGCTTTGTTGCAGCACCGGAAGCAGCTATGGATTGGATAGTTGCCGGTTTATCGTCAGCTGTTATCTCTTTTTTTTTATCGGCAGAGAGCTGGGCAATACGAATAAGTGCCAGCTCCACTAACAGGCGTTTGTTTTTACTGATGCGATAGTTGAGATCGGCATCGTTGCTGATTTTTAGTGCTGCGAAAAGGAAGTCGGGGCTGCATAGCATCGCCTGCTCCTGATAACGTGCAGCAATATCGCCACCCACCTCAAGCAGTTGGATGGTTACCGGGTCACGGCTTACCAACAAGTCGCGCAGATAGCTGCTCAGTCCGGTGATAAAGTGATGCGCATCAAAACCTTTGTTGAGCACATCGTTGAAAATGAGCAGTGACTGACTCACATCAGAGGCCAGAAAAGCGCTGACCAGTCGGTAGTAGTAGTCATAATCGAGCACATTGAGGTTGTCGATCACATCCTGATAGGTAATGTGTGAACCACTGAAACTCACCATCTGGTCAAAGATTGAGAGGGCGTCACGCATCCCCCCGTCACTCTTTTGTGCAATAATATTGAGAGCGCTCTCTTCAATTTCAACACTCTCCTGCGAAGCTACATACTTCAGATGATTCACCGTGTCGGTGATGGTGATGCGGTTGAAATCATAAATCTGGCATCGCGACAAAATTGTCG
Organism: uncultured Paludibacter sp.; assembly: GCA_964412435.1. Lineage (GTDB taxonomy): Bacteria > Bacteroidota > Bacteroidia > Bacteroidales > Paludibacteraceae > UPXZ01. The sequence continues at coordinate 5,900 of CAYPPC010000057.1, read as the reverse complement.
GGATAATTTTATGCTTCTCGGTGGTAGCCAGAATAAAAATGGCATGCTTGGGCGGCTCTTCCAGAGTTTTTAGAAAAGCGTTGAAAGCACCTTGTGAGAGCATGTGCACCTCATCAATAATATAGACGCTGTAACGACCCACCTGCGGCGGAATGCGCACCTGTTCAGTGAGCGAACGGATATCGTCCACCCCGTTGTTGGAGGCGGCATCCAGCTCATGTATGTTGTAGGAGCGCTGCTCGTTGAATGAAACACAGGATTCACACGCATTGCAGGCCTCGCCATCTTCGGTGCGGTGCTCGCAGTTGATTGTTTTGGCAAATATACGGGCACAGGTTGTTTTACCCACACCGCGCGGACCGCAGAATAGGTAGGAGTGTGCCAGTTTATTGCTCTGAATTGCATTTTTGAGCGTAGTGGTCAATGCATCCTGTCCCACCACCGACTTAAAAGTTTCGGGGCGGTATTTGAGAGCCGATACAACAAATGATGCCATAGTGCTTGAAGTTTAGTTAGCTTGATTAGCCTGCAAATTTACTAATTTTTTACGGGAATGACAAGGTTAGAAATCTGCGACTTTGTTAATGTTGCATTATTCAAACTGCTATAAAAAGAAACACCCCTGCAGGAGTAGTCCGGCAGGGGTGTTTGTATCTTTGATCAATGAATTATTTCATTCTGTCGCGCAGTTTCTGAGCCTGCTTTTCAGCTTTCTCGGTGTCTTTGCGAAGTTTTTCCAGTTTTTTAAGCATGATCTGCTCCTGTTTGTCTGCTTTCTCTTTAGATTTTTGAGCTTTCTTTTCAGCAGCTTCCAGTTTCTTCAACTCTTTTTCAGCTTGCTTCTGAGCTTTTAATTCTGCTTTTCTGGCTTTCTCAGCCTCTTTTTTAGCTTTTTCGGCCTCTTTGAGCGCTTTCTTTTCAGCTTTCAGTTTCTCTTTCAAGGCTTTCTCTTCCTCTTTTCTCAGCTTTTCCTGCTCTTTGGCTTTTTGCTGAAGCTCTTTTGTCTCCTCTTTGAAAGCTTTTTCGCTCTCTTTCTGTCTCTTTTCTGCCTCTGCCAGTCGCTGCTTCTCCTCTTTTAGATAAGCATCCTGCTCCGCTTTTACCTCGCGATTAAACTGCTCGCGGTGATCCAGTATTTTGGTATATGGCTCATCCGTTTTCATCGAGAGCTGCATCTGTCTGGTATCTCTCAGGTTTACACCAATGAGTTGCGCAGGCATAGTGGCACTCTCACGCCAAAGTCCGTTGTCGTCAAAAAGGTAAACAGCACGGCCCAGATCATAATAGACATTGTGCTCCGGGAAGAATACGTGTGTTGTTTTTTTATCAAAACCTTTGGCCGGTGCCCAGGTTGGATTGGCCGCAGTAGCTACTCCGGCAGACAGTACTGTGAAAACAATAGTAAACAGTAAAACTGTGAATAAATTTTTCTTTTTCATAACAAATGATATTTTTCGATTTTTTAAGATTAGTGCAAATTTAATGCCATTCTCCTAAATCAGAGAAAACCATCAGCTGTTCGTACTGAAGCAAAGGCCCAGGAATGTTCTGAAGCTGGCTCATTTTTTAGAGCAGATACTGCTCGCTGATTGATTTGTGCTCCTGTACACGGTAAATGGTGTCGCCAAAGAGTCCGGCTACTGACAGAATTTTCACTTTCGGGCATCGGGTGCAATCGAAGGGGATAGAGTCAGTAAAGTAAATCTCTTCCAGGGCTGAATTCATGATGCGCTCTGTAGCCGGGCCTGACATCAGTCCGTGAGTTACAAAGGCGCGTACACTTTTGGCTCCTTTAGCTTTCATCAGGTCGGCAGCCATGGTCAGTGTTCCTGCTGTGTCCACCATGTCATCCAGAATAATCACATTTTTACCTTCCACATTACCAATAATCTGCATTTCGCTAACCACATTGGCCACTTCGCGGGTTTTGTGACCCAGCGCCATCGGCACTTCCAGGTGTTTGGCGTAGGAGTTGGCCCGTTTAGAACCACCCACGTCGGGCGAAGCAATCACCAGATCTTCCAGTCCGAGCGATTTGATGTAAGGGATAAAGATGGTGGAGGCATAAAGGTGATCCACAGGAACATTGAAGAAGCCCTGGATCTGGTCTGCGTGAAGGTCCATCGTAATAACCCGGTCAGCACCGGCCACAGTCAGTGTGTCGGCAATCAGTTTGGCTCCGAGAGATACACGTGGTTTATCTTTTCTATCCTGACGTGCCCAACCAAAATAGGGGACAACCGCAATAATTTTATAAGCAGAAGCGCGTTTGGCTGCATCGATCATCAAAAGCAACTCCATGAGGTTATCCGAAGTGGGAAATGTCGATTGAACCAGGTAGATATACTGACCCCGGATCGACTCCTCGTAAGAGACTGCGAATTCACCATCCGAAAAGTGGGTGATATTCATTTTGCCAAGAGGCCAGTCAAGATGATCACAAATTTTTTGAGCTAATTCGCGACTTTTAGTGCCTGCGAAAATTTTGAAAGGTCGTTTGCCGGACATATAAAATAGATTTTTTTTATTGATTTGAAATATGCTGCAAAATTAATCAAATTTATGATAAAAGAGAAAGGTTTCAATGTGAAAATCCTCGAAAGTAAATATCGCTCCGTTTTATTGGAGAGAAAAATCGTTAATACCGGTTCCGGATTCATATCCACTGTGTGATTGCAAACGATTGAAACTATTTTTAAGCAGGTTTTCAGATTGAAGGGGAGAGTGAAGTAAACTAAAAATGTATTTTTGAACTCAGTATCTAATTTCCGGCACGTCAGCTCCTGCGGGTGTTTGAGTGAAGGGTTTTATAAAAGAGAATGAGATGGCGATAAAGGTAAAATTTTCTATTCATTACAATACTTCCTGGGGAGAACAGCTACTGGTTACCGGCAACACGCAGGAACTGGGCAAGGGAGTTCGTGAAAAAGCATTGAGGCTAAACTACATGGGACAGGGTTTGTGGCAAGGCGAAGTGGTCTTGAAAAGCCGGATCAGCGGCTTTACCTATAGCTACCTGGTACTGAATGAGCCTCGTGGTGAATATAAAGAGGAGTGGTCGGCAGAGCGTTCGCTGCAGTTTGTGAAAAACCTGGAGCAGTATGCCTGTTACGACAGCTGGAATGAGGGCGGCAGTGTTGAAAATGTCTATATGACCTCCCCTTTTCAGCGTGTTTGGTACAAAAACAGCAAAGAGGAGGGTGAGATTAATCAGACAGAGATCACCCACCTTTTCAGAGTGAAGGCGCCGGGCCTGAAAAGCCACCACGCACTTTGTTTGCTAGGCAGCGAAAATGTGCTGGGCAACTGGGAGACGCGGCAGCCGGTCTTGATGAACCGCCGTGGCGAAACCTGGTTTTTGGAAAAAGAGATTCGTACAGAAGCGGCTCATATCTACTACAAATATGGCGTGTATGATACGCTGAAGCATGAGTTTCTGCATTTTGAGCAGGGCGAAAACCGCATGGCTCCGGTTGTGGCAGATACTTTGGTGCAGATGGATGACGGCTTTGTGCGAGTAGCACATGATGCCTGGCGGGCTGCCGGAGTAGGACTGCCGGTTTTCAGCATCCGTACCCGCAGCAGTTTTGGTGTAGGCGACTTTGTGGATATTAAGGCGTTGGTTGACTGGTCGGCTCATGTTGGATTAAAACTGATTCAGGTGCTGCCGCTCAACGACACCATCGGTACACACACCGAGCTGGATGTGCTGCCTTATGCTGCTATCTCTGCTTTTGCGCTGAATCCGCTCTACCTGAATTTGCCGGCTTTGGGCTCCATGCCTGAAACCGGGAAAATGCGCCGTCAGTACAGACCCAAACAGGCTGAACTGAACAACCATGAGCTGGTACCTTTTATGGAGGTGATTAATTTTAAGCTGGCCTATGCGCGGGAAGCTTTCGACTATCAAAAGAAAGAGTTCAGAGAAGATTCTGATTTCCGAAAATTCTTCAAAAAGAATGGTTTTTGGCTACAACCTTATGCAGCTTTCTGTGTGTTGCGCGACCGCTACGGAACCAATGATTATACGCAGTGGGCTGATTTTTCATTTTATGATAAAGAAAAAATAGATCTTTTTACTGCTGAAAATGGAGAGTATTTTGAGGAGATTCTTTTTCACTACTATTTGCAGTATCATCTGCATAAACAGCTCTATGCAGCCGGCGTTTATGCCAATCAAAACGGAGTGGTGCTGAAAGGGGATATCCCGATTGGAGTGAATAAAAACAGTGCCGATACCTGGGCCAACCCGGAGCTCTTTCACCTGGACCGCTCAGCCGGTGCGCCGCCTGATATGTTTGCTGTAAAAGGGCAAAACTGGTCGCTGCCCACTTACAACTGGGAAGCGATGAGAGCAAACGGCTACCGCTGGTGGAAACAGCGCTTCGAGCATATGTCCGGTTATTTTGATACCTTCCGAATTGATCATATTCTCGGTTTTTTCCGTATCTGGGAGATACCCAACGAGCATATCGAAGGGATTATGGGGCATCTGAATCCTTCGGTGCCGATTTACCTGCATGAGTTTGAAGAGAAGGGAATTCAGTTTGACTACAACCGTTTCTGCAAACCTTATATCACAGACTCGGTGCTGAATGACTTCTTTGGTCAGGATGCTCATTGGATCAGAAGTAACTGTTTGCAGATAGAAGATGGCTGGATTTTACGTCTGAAGCCGGAGTACAGCAGTCAGACTTTTGTAGCTCAGATGGCCTCAGTAGGAGTGATTCCCGCGCATCTGGAGGAGCCGTTGCTGGATCTTATTTCGAATGTACTGCTTTTTGAAAAAGAGGGCTCCGGCGGCAAAGAGTTTTACCCGCGCTACGGCATGCACTTTTTGCGTTCTTACGCAGAACTGGATGATCACTCCAAACGTGGATTGGATGAGCTTTATATCGACTACTATTACCGCCGGCAGGATGCAGGCTGGTTCCGTTCGGGCATGGAGAAGCTCCCGGCCATGAAGCGGGCTACCAATATGCTGATATGCGGTGAAGACCTGGGTATGATGAATCCCGCTGTTACTGCGGTGATGAAAGAGCTGGGGATTTTAAGCCTGGAGGTGCAGCGCGCACCCAAAAGCGACGAGATAGAGTTTGCACACCCGCAGTATGCTCCCTATTTGTCGGTGGTGACACCGGCCACACACGATATGACTACCATACGCGGCTGGTGGGAAGAGGACCGGGAACTGACTCAGCGGTTCTACAATAATCAGCTGGGGCGGGGCGGCGAAGCACCCTATTTTTGCGAGTGGTGGGTAGCCCGGGATATAATATTGCAGCACCTCTATTCTCCGGCAATGCTGGCGGTGTTTCAGTGGCAGGATCTAATGGCGATGTCTGACAAATTACGTCGTGAAAGTCCGCAGGACGAACGCATCAACGACCCTTCCAATTCAGAGGCAAGCTGGCGATACCGTATGCATATTTCATTGGATAATCTGATGAGTGAGACTGAATTTAATGATACGCTAAGAGAGTTTATTCGCCAGACAGGGCGATGAAATAATTGATTTGTGGTTGAAAGTCCGGACAGCAGCAGCGTTCTGTAATCCGGACTTTTGTTTTTAAAAGCCTATTGGAGGACGTTCTAAGTTCAGATTTTAAAGTCTGAACCACAAAACTCTGTTCAACTTTTCAAACATTGACTGTTTTTCATTTTTTAAACACAACATTTGCACAGTTCAACTAAAACTTCAAAACTGTGTATAGATGAAACGAGTTTTTTTATTGATTATATTGCCTGTGCTGATGCTACAAGTTTCAGCTGCTCTCAGACCGGATACCACTTCACTTTTTATCGATGACCCAATCCTTGTTGAAGATTCTGCTGATGATGAAGATGTTTTTTCTATTTTCAGCTCGTCCGGTGATGATGATTTTTCGGGAGAGAGCAGC
>CAYPPC010000056.1:0-13604 GCA_964412435.1 uncultured Paludibacter sp. | reverse complement strand
TTATCAAAGAATTCAATTCTTTGAGCGGTCAACATATTTCAGGCATTGACATTCATCGCCCGGCGCCTTGAGCAGAAAAGAGTATTTTTTATCCCGGTAAAAAAATTATTTTATTCATATTCAGCCCGATCTCATTCAGGCGATATTTTAGTTTTCCCTCGCGTGAAAAGCAGAGTACATCTCCCCAAAAGATAAAATACTGCGCATCTACGATAAATACATCTCCGTTGTAAGGGTTTACCTGCACCGAATAAGGTGTAGTTATCTGCGTATCATCGCTGATAAAATTCTCTACAACAACTTTTTCCTGCAGGCAGTCAAATACTTTTACCCACTGGGTTTGCTCATTGAAATCGTAATTGTAGATATAGGCCAAATCATCGTGAATGCTGAAATTGAGCACCCGTAGATCATCAAAATCCTGCACCACTTCATCAATGTAACTGTCAATTCGCTGAAAACGGTAAGGATCATCGCCATAATCTCCACGGGATGATAGATAGACATCCCCTTGACTGTCAGCTGCTATGCGATAGGGGTTGCTGGCTACTTCAATTTTCTTGATCTCTTTGAACGATTGGATATCCACCACAGAGACCGTGCTATCGTAATACGGAAACTCCAGGCCACCCGAATTGGCTACGTATAGCTTCTCATTGGCTATACAAACTCCTTCCGGATTACGTCCACAAAGCACTTCCGCATCAATTTCAAGTGAGAGCGTGTCGAGTCGCTGCAAAGTGCCGTCAAAACAGGTGATATAAACTTTATCCTCATGCGCGGCTGCATATCGCGGCTGTCGTGCTTTGCCCGATTCATCAAAAAGCGGAATACGCTTAATCGAAAGGCCGGTTTTAGCATCTAATACTTCCAGTTGACTGGAAATATTCACCAGTACATAAAGCTTACTGCCATGCAAAATCATATCATTGGCGGTATCGCCTAATCCGCGTTTGTTTACTTGCGTAAAAAAATCGGTAACAAGAGCTTTATCTGCGAAATTATAACGTGCCAGACGGCTGTCGTTCTGATTCGAAAGTCCTTCAGAAAGAACCAGCATCGATCCCTGGGAATCATCCGAAGGAAAAATAGTACTGCGATCCACATCGTGCATATCATTGCAGGAGGTGAAGAAGAGAGCCCCCCAAACCCCCCACAAGGAGGCTTTTGTGTGCATAAGTTTAAATATGTTGCTAATAATTCTCATACTACATCCTTTTTAAAAACTTAATCTTGCCGTTACTCGCATTGCTCTTCCCGGCATGGGAAATGAACGTACCACTTCGTAATTTTTATCTGATAAGTTGGTCAATTCCAACTGTGTCAGCAATCTTGTCTGATACAGATTCCAGTTTTTAGAAACTGAAATATTGTGATCTACATAGCCTGCTACCCTGTTTTCTGTAAAGTTCTGACTCTCGGTATAACGATGACCCGACCATACCAGGGCATAATTAATTTGTAGCCACGGCAAATGGATACCCGCACGACCCGAACCCGAAACACGCGGTGTGTAAGGAATCTGATGATTATAATCGCGGTTATTTACATCGGTTTTGCTCAAAGCACGCTGATAACTGTGCGATGCACCCAAAAGTAGCTCCGTTTTTCCCGAAAGGGAGAAAAGCGCATCGCCGCTTAGGTCGATACCATTAATATGTACCAAACCATAGTTGAGCATGGTCCACTCAAAGATGTTTTTGGTGGGATAAGCCACAATTTTATTCTTCACTTTGTTGTGGTAAATATCCGCGGTTAGGCTCAAATGCTCCAGCAGTTCGCCTGCTGAAAAACCGTAAGTAATTCCCGCATTCAGCTGATGTGCATCTTCCGGTTTCAGCTTCGGGTTACCAATTCGGCTATAATAGAGGTCATTGAAAGTGGGTATACGGAAAATGTTTTTGTAGAAAAAACGTATGCGCAAATCTTGTGAAGGCATCGGCATCAATGAAAAGCTGATATAGGGCGACCACTTGGATTGATTGGGAGCTTGTTCTCCCAAACGGGTGTTTTCTAATACGCCGGTATGCAGCAAACTTCCGGTAATTAAGAGATAATCGTTGACATATTTTCCGGCCAGAACATTCAGAAAAGTGTGACGCACCGGATAAGCAAACTGTGGCATATCGCTGTGCAGATTATTCCAGGCATAATCGGCAGAGTAGTTGAATGAAAGTCCGCTTGTTGCACGCCAAAGTGCAGAAACCGAGTGATAATACTCGTTTTGCAGATAGTTGTTATCTGTTTCTCCGGCAATATTAAGCGTTGTTGGGTCGTTATAGCGCATGCCCGTGCGATTGAATTTAGCACTGCTTTGCACGGCCAGTTTTCCGGCAGGGTTATACTCATAATGCGCCTGCGTAAAGAAATTCCGGTCCCAGATTCGTTGCGACGAGAAGTTTGCCGTATTATAGTAGATGGTAGCACCCGGCAAACCGCGCTCCGAATCGTAGAAATAAGCCTTAACTGACGCTTTACTATTTGCCGAAGGGCGTGCAAAAAGCATCCCTTCTAAACGCAGGTTTTTCACATCGCTGTTCTCCCGTTTTTCCAGCGAAGAGCTGTCATTTTTATTCTGCGAGTAGTACAATTTATAGGGATATTCACCGTGGGAACTTAGCCACTCGCTACTAAATCGTGCCGAAAAAATGGAGTTAATTTTCAGGTTGAGTTGTAGTGCGGGGTTGAGCAAGCCAAAAGAGCCCGCTTTTAAAGCTACATTTCCGTTTAATTTCTGATTTTCTGCAAAAGCAGGTTCAGGCGTTCGAATATCGAGCACCGCTGCCGAAGCAAAGAGTCGTGCCGGTTGGAAAATCTGATCGCTTTGGCCGCTGCTAAGTGAGAGCATCTCCACATTATCGAGTGAAAAACGACCGATATCAATCTGTCCGGTTTGCATATCGCTCAGCGCAATGCCGTCATAACTCACTGCAGTATGGCTGGCACCTAAGCTGCGTACCGATACGGTTTTGAGCCCGCCAATGCCGCCGTAATCTTTTACTACCACTCCGGAGAAATGCTTTACTGCATCTGAAACCTGCAAAGCGCTGAGACCTTGAAGCGACTCGTTGTCAAGCTGTTGTAGTGGGGAGGTGGAGCGCAGAGTTTTAGCTGTTCTGCTTTCGGACACCACTACTTCGCGCAGCGAATGCACGCTATCGTTTTGCAGCGCAGCCGAAACCGGCGCAACGGCAAAAAGCACGCTAAGCAGACCAAAAGTAAAGTTTCTAAAACCAAATAAGCTCATTACACCCGAATGATTTTTCGGGAAAAAACGTGCTAAAAAGATACGACTAAGAGAAATGATGTAGTACGTTTCGTTTTGCAAGCTTCATTCCCCGAAAGCTGTTAAACATATGAATCATTTGGCAGGTTTTCTGACTTACTCCCGTTTTTGAACGCCTTCCCGCCTGTTGGCAGTGGCAATTGGTAATTTCAAAACGTTTTGGTGGAGCTTACAGCAGCGGGTCTGTTCAGGACTTTCACCTGATTCCCTTTTATTCCGATTGAAGATGATTCAATGCGGAACACCAAATTGAAGTGCAAAGGTAAGGTTAATTTTTGAATTATAAAAAAGAGAGAAAAGTTTTTACGCCAGCACTATTATATAAATAGATCAGAAAGTCACCCGCAATACAAACAATCAGACAACAATGCTAACATTTCTCTTTCATTTTAATATTATTTAAGTGTATTTTCTTTTACATCGAAACTTTAAAGCTTACTTTTGTCGCATAAAGCCCGGTTTTATATGATCCCTGTTTTGCTGAGTTTTTTTCAGACAGGTCAATTGCACTGAAAGTTTCTATTCATAGCCGGACAACTTGACCAGATCAACACATCATGTGCCCTTCTGATTATTTATTGTGAAAAATTTAATTAACTAACTAAACCAAAACTTTCGCCACAGTTCCCAAGAAAAAACTAAAACAGAATTCTGTATTTATATTTTAGTTAAGACGCTCTATTCTATTGAATGATTAAATCTAAATCACCCGGCTTTAAGCATCATGCCGGGAGCTTAAACAATTACCTATTTATTATTAACTAAACCATGAGGAGGACACATTATGAGTGCTAAAAAATCAAACAAAAAGCCGGTATGGACCGGTTTTAGTGAAAAATCAAAGAAGGGGGAACTCCCCGAAATCCTTATTGAAAAGGGATTTACGACCAGCAGTGCCGACGATAAGGAGACGCAGTCAGTTATCGTAAAATACACAGCTGCCGGTATGTGGGAAGGCACAGTTGGCAATTACCAGAAATTCGAAATTCCGGACACTGCTCTCAATGATGAGGAAGGAAAGCCGGCTATACCAAAAACCGGTATTTTTGTTGCCGTATCTGAAACAGCTGAAAACCTAAAGATAGAGGCTATCGACAAATCCACCCGAAAAATTTCAGGAGTAAAGCTGCTGCCTGTACAAAAAGAGTTTATAGAATCTGAATATAAAGAAGTCTATGAACCCGACCCGGAGGTGTATGGCAGCGATAAGCCCTACCCCGGTGTTGACTTTGAATTCCTTGGTCTTAAAACTGTCAACGACATTCACGTAGCGCATATTCTGGTTAACCTTGGGCAGTACCGCCCAAAAGCTTCTGTGCTCGAGTTGGTTGAATCCATCTCTCTCGAAGTGAGCTGGGATAAGCCCAAGGATGTTTTCACGACTCAAAGTAAGAGAATTAAAAGGCGTCCACCTGCCGGGCTAATCCATGGAATTGAAACTTTAGGTGAAGATCTTTTTGATGATGACACGCCCATTGACCCGGAAGAATATGAGGAGTTCAAACAGGCCGACACGGATGGCCCCACATTAAAAGTAAAAGGAAAAATCAGTGAATATGTAATAATCACTACTCCCGCACTTCAAGCATCCGTCTCCCCTCTTTTAACAGCCAAACAAAACTGGCCTCATTACGGATCTGTGGCATTAACAACGGTCATACAATCTGAATTTCCGGCAGCAAACCTGAAAGAATCCATTCGTAATTTTTTAGTTTGGGCATGGGCTAACTGGAAAGTACCGCCACGATTTGTTGTTCTGGCCGGAGACACAGATGTGATTCCTATGCATTATTACACAGTTAGAAACGGTGCCAGTCTTGCATCTGATCATTATTACGCAAATATCAGCGGTGACGACGTTCCGGAAGCATCCGTCTCGCGCATCCCCACCTCCAATGCAACCACAATGAGAACTGTTTGCACCCATTTGGCAAGATACAGAACACTTAGAGGCGGCGATTGGGGCGGATGGCAGAATAATGTAATGCTTTGCGCTTATCAGAATAAAACCTACGAAGATAATTGCGACCAGCTGACTCAAAAGCTAAAATCCCGCTACAATGTCATTCAAAGGTACGCCAAAAACACCAACCGGGACGACGTGGTGAAAACAATGAACAGCGGAGTAGTAATGGCACTTTATCGCGGACATGGTTCAAAAACAAACTGGTCATCGTCCAATGGTCTCAACACCACCGAAATTGCCAGACTAACCAACGAAAACCTACCTCCGTTCGTGATGAACATATGTTGCCAGAACGGATGGATTGATGACACCAGGGTTGAAACTGTTGCTGAAGCATTGATCAGACGCAGAAAAGCTGTAGCCACATTCGCCTCTTCGAGAGACTCATGGACTGCTGCCAACAACGATTTCAGCAAATACCTGATTGATGCAGTAATGATTGGCAAATGTGTTGATCCTGCCTACATTGTAACTTATGCTAAAACAAAAATGCTGAGAAATCACTCCACCTCCACAACACACCTGGATAATCTCAGGATGTATAATCTTTTTGGTGACCCCACTGTGCATGTTGCCAGTGACGCTGAGTGGCTAAGAGGCACCTGGGCAGTAAACAGTAACGGCACTGCTGCGACCTTAAAAGTGGATCGCATCTGGAACAACAGAATTACACACTATGACGGAAAGGCTGCCACAGTCTGGGATATCTCCGGTCAGTTTACAACTGGTGGCAAGTCTTATGAATTTACAGGGACTGTAGGCGGGTTTGACAGCAACCACTCCAGCACCAAAGCAGGAAGAAGTGATCACAAGGTAGAGTTTACACTAACTATTTCACAGGCTCCTCTTACAAAGATCCAGTTCAATTATATTGGTTATTTGCATACTACAGGCGGAAACCAACTATCCGGAATGTTTTGGAGCAAGACGAAAATAGCTGCTATTACCATGGCCAATCCCAAGCCTAACGGATGGACAGCCAAGAGGACTTAACAACACAAAATCTGACAAACTCGAAACAAAACAAAGATTTTCATTTCATATTAATTATTATTAACCGATTATACTTTGAAGTAGAACTTCAGGTTTGTATATTAGCAATTATTCCAACCTAACAGTATAACCTAAAAAACAAAAACATTATGAAAACACTCAAGCAGGTTCTTAACGAAGACCACAGTAAAAAAACAAAAAGCGACTTGATCGACTTTTTAGGCAATCTGGAAAGCCTATTGACCCCTGCTGAATACGAAAAAGTCAGCGGAGTACTCCCTTCAGAATTGCAGTCACTCACCAAAAAAGAGATTTTGGATATTATCGAGAATTTCAAAACAGCTTACGATCCAGACTGGGAAGGCAAACTGGCGGCTGCGGCTGCAGGCCTGGCTCAACTTATTTTGGGACAGATTGAAAAAGATGAAGAGATCTTCCGCGCTGCCGGTGCATCTTCAGCTAATTTTGCAGCCGAGCTGGGCAGCATCGATTTTGCCACAATCATCGGCGGACCGCTCGATGCTTGTGTAACCGCACAAACAAACGCCTCTATCAGCACCGTCAGCTTTATCAATGACGTTGGCTTTGAAGAAGAAACCGGCGGAACTAAAAAACTGCGTATGGCTGACTTTAAATACAAAAAGAATGTGCCCAACCCGGCCTATGAAGAGGGTGGCACACAGCCAAAAACTATTCAGGAAGACACCGAAATCAGCGTTCCTTTTATTGCACTGCTCAACATCCCAAGCTTTAGAATTGAATCCTGCGAAATCGATTTCAATGTGAAGCTCAACTCAACTTACACCAAAGATGTCAGCAGCGAATTTGGAGTGAATGCGGGTGCCTCGGGTGGCTTTGGACCTGTAAAATTCAAAGTAGATGTTTCATACAAGCGCTCCTCGAGCACCGGTGTGAAGATAGAGAAAGAATACTCACTGGGTGTAAAGGTGAGAGCCACCAATGATGAAATGCCGGCCGGTCTGGAAAAAGTATTGGGATTACTCGGTTCAACAAGTTAAGCTTATGATTAAATTATCTGACTACCTGGATTATCTCTACAACGAGATAATCCAGGCTCGGAAAAGAGCTGATGAGAAAAGCGTACTCATTGCAAAAGAGTACGCATCTCATGAGTACTTAAAATTTTTTAAGGCTCCCAGGTACTCTTTTCCGAGTGTAAAAATTGATATTCCGGTAAAAGTTGCCGACATTCAATCCCAGGAAAAATACGACTTCAAATACGACGAGGATAAGTTTTTCTATGATATCAACGAAAAGATTGAAGAGGCAAACCGGAGCAAAAACCTTAGAATCCCCAACTTAACAAGAGAGATGCTTAAAAGTAAAGAGTTCACCACCCTTGTAAAACAGGTGGAATTAAAGGACCAGAAGCTGATTAGAAATCTTAATGATGAAATTAAGAAAATCGACGTCACCCCTCAAATTGAGGTATTCAGAAAAGGAATACTGAGAACCCAGGATGCTTCAGAAGCGGAAAATAATGAGTTAAATAACATTATCAGATCCGTAATCATGTCGAACCACACCCTGGTTGGATCAAAACTGAATGAAATCTATATTGATCCTGACACAACCGGTGCTGAGGATAAGGACAAGCTTTTTATCAACCTCCATATCGAGATGGAAGAAGAGGGACTCAGGGTCGTTACGATACATGACGATGAGGGAAATATAATTAAAGAAGAGGTAATTTTTGAATAGATGCAGGAGTTAATTCACAACAAAGTGCAGATGATCGAGGGCTTTTTCACAGAGTTCAATCAAATACAAAAACTGTATGCAGAGAAATCCTTCGAGTTTGAATCTCAGTTTCTGGGGTTTCTCACCGGTATGGCTCAATACTTCCAGACTGTGGGTAATACCTCCCAGGAGTCTGAAGTGCTACGTATACTGAGTCTGATTCAAACGGTGAAGCGCGGTTTCGATCCTTCAAAAATGGAGAAAATTACTTACGGAAAGAGAGAGTTTTTCTGGGGAGTGAGCTATGTGGGCATCGAGAGTCTCAACAATTTGCTGCAGGAAATTTACGCCAAAGAGATGCAAAAGCTCGATGAGGCAGATGAAATGATTTCCAATCTCTTATTAAATCTGATTCAGCAAGGTTTGCTGAATGACCAGCAGATCGCGGAACTCAGCACCGTTGCACACATCGAAGTTTTCTGGAAGCAGCTCTTGACACAAAACGGAAGTATTTCGCTTATCAACAAAAAACTCCTCACTAAACTTATTGCTGAGGACATCTACCTTATCATTGAAAAAACATTATTACGTTTTACCTAAAACCATGAAAACTATGGACGAAAACAGATATATTGTCCTGCTTAAAGATCAACATGATGACTCCATTGCCGATGTGGAAAAAGAGTTCGCAGTCAGTGTTACTTCGTCGGAATTTCTCTCGAGCGAAAATCGCTCTTTCGATATCATAAACAACAAAAATGCGGTACTTTATAAAAACCTCGGATTGGTAGTCGTTGAAGATGTGGACGAAAACCAACTAAAACATTCAGTCAAAAGCGGAAAAGGACCTATTCTTTACTATGAGAAAGAGAGGGAGTTTTTTGCGGCCAATGAGATCAACTATTTCAATGAACTGAGAGCCGGTGTTGAAAATCTAAAGCAAAAGATTGATGCCCTGGAGAAATATCTCAGAGAAAAGCCACTGCCGCAAATCCCTGTTGTAGAGATGGAATGGGGCCTGCAGGCTATTGGGCTGGACAAAACCCTATACACCGGTAAAGGAATCGACATTTGCATTCTCGACACCGGATTTGATATGAGTCACCCCGACTTTGCAGGAAGGGAGATTGTTGGAAAATCTTTTATTGAAGGTGAAGACTGGACTCTGGATGTAAACGGGCATGGCACGCATTGTGCCGGAGTTGCCTGCGGAAATGTTCGCAGTGATACCGGACGACAATACGGAGTGGCCAAAGACAGCAATCTAAAAATTGCCAAAGTACTGGCTAATAGCGGCCGGGGTACCACCAGCAGCATTGTTGACGCCATTGACTGGGCCATTTCAAAAGAGTTCAGAATTGTATCAATGTCGCTCGCTTCGCCGGTTTCACTCAATGAAAAGCCCTCTATTCTTTTTGAAACGGTGGGTACCCGCGCTCTCAACAGCAATGTGCTGGTGATTGCTGCAGCAGGCAATGACAGCAATCGGCCTGACATGCCCAAACCGGTATCAGCGCCCGCCAACGCAGTCTCCATCATGGCAGTAGGAGCCATTGATAATCAAATGCGTATCGCCAGATTCTCCAATGCCGGACTCAACCCTACCACGGGAGGCAGTGTGGACGTTGCAGCACCGGGTGTAAATATTTTAAGCGCCTTTCCACGTTTGTCACCCAACGACCCTTATTACAATATTATGAGTGGCACCAGCATGGCTACACCCTTTGTTTCGGGTCTGGCCGCGCTATATATGGAGGAGTTCCCTGATTTGAACGCCAAAGAGATCTGGCAGTTTCTTGAAATGAACGCAAAACCAATTGAAAACCTGAAAGTGCGTGATGTCGGAGCTGGATTAATACAAGCAATTTATTAAATTCACATACTATGCCTATTTACTTTGGAGTGCTAAAAGAGGAAGTCAGCTACTGCGATATTCAGGACCAACTGGATGAAGAGACGGTTATTGTTACCAAGCATTATCCCAGACTAAACCTGATTCGCTTCGAATCGAAACTCGACATAGAAAGTCTGATGGAAAAATATGATTTTTTCATCTCCGTTGAAGAGGAGAAAACTGATTTCAGTTTTGGCTGATATATTTTTCCGGCCTACCCGGAGAGACTAAGGACATTAATTAACTTAATGCCCTGAATTTTCATTCTCATAACTTTTCATTTTAGGGCAGACTCAGCAGCCGCGTAAACCGGGTGCTGAGTCTGTCATTTTAGCCAAGCTTATAATGGTCTAACTCTTATACTACCTCTACAAAAAGCAGAGCTCTTCCACCCTTTTTACGCTTAGAAGCTCAAAATATGGCAATGGAGATGAAACTATAAATCATTCAAAAAGCGAAGAAAAACCGGCGCGTTTACGATTTTTTAACGTTAAAACCACAACGCCCTGACAATCAGAGCGATAACACACACTAAAAACGAACAAAAAAGGTGCTTCTTAGCACAAAATTTGCCAAAGCTTGGTCTTTTTCATACCTTTGCAGTCGATTTATTCGCAAATTGTCAGTGTTTCCAATCATAAGCCGAGGATCAAGCGCTCTTTTTCTATCCTTTTGTAAACACACGCTCTGTCAGAGCAAATTCAAATAACTTTTATAACTCCGCTCCCTGTTTTAAAGCGGAAAAAAATTAAATTATGTTTTCCAAAACAAGAATTAGCGTGATGCTGGTTCTACTCTCTTTCTTACTTCCCCATTTCAGTTTTTCACAAGATGATTCTCCTAAAATTAGCTTAGGTGGTGCCTTACGCTATAACTATAACTACTCCGACTGGATTGAGGAGAGTAATAAATTAGGCGGTCAGTTGGGCTATGATGTCTTCAGACTCAATGCACAGGGTGAATACAGAAAGCTAAGTTTTAATGCCGAGTATCGCTTTTATGCTGCCTCCTCCGGTGGCGGAATGCTGAAACACGGTTGGATTGGCTACCATTTCACTCCGGAACATCAACTGCAATTTGGTCTGAATATAGTCCCTTTTGGCATTCAGCCCTACAACTCCAACAACTGGTTTTTTAATATCAACTACTATATTGGCCTGGAAGATGATGCCGATATGGGACTGAAATATATGTATGAAACCGACAAGTTGGATGTTGCTGTGGCTTTTTACAAAAACTCGGACATTCTTGACTTTCATACATCCGAAGGACTTTCTCCTTCGCGCTACAGCTACGATATCACCGGAAGAAACCTGCGTGCAGCCTACCGTTTTGGTGAAACCCTGAAAAGTGAAATAGGCCTTTCCGGACAGGTGGGCGGTGTTTACAATATCGACACACAAGAGATGGGTGGCAGGATTGCATTTGCATTGCACTACAAAGCTGATTTAGGAAACCTGAATCTGAAAGCGCAATACACATCATACAATATCAACCCGAAAAATAGTGAGCTTTTGCAAGACGGCTCGGCCAATCCGGAATTTAAGGGCGATTGGGTAGAGATGGGTGCTTATGGCGCAAATTACAATGTAGCTTCAAAGGCAGATACCTATACACTGGGTGTTGCATATAACTTGAAAATTAAAAATAAAGCCCTGGAAAGTATCACCTTTTATAACGATTTTGGAATGATTGATAAACGCATTCCGGGTATGGAAGCAAGCTTCCAAAATGTTAGCGGAATGCTATTTACGATGGGACCGATTTATACTTACCTCGATTATGCGATGGGTAAAAACCACGCCTGGCTGGGTGGTGACTGGACCGGATCGTTTGCCGAAGGCGAAAAAAATGCGAAATGGAATGCCCGCCTGAACCTGAATGTGGGCTACTATTTCTAAATAAAACGAAGAGATTAGATTATGAGTAAAATAGAGATTAAAGATCTGTACCTCATCTTTGGTAAAGATAAGGAACGTGCTTTTCGCCGGTTGCAACGCGGTGAAAGCAAGGCAGATATATTAGATAAAACAAAATGTACCGTGGCGGTGCAAAATGCCAGTCTCTCTATTGAGGAGGGTGAGATATTTGTGGTGATGGGGCTTTCCGGTAGTGGAAAATCATCGCTGCTGCGCTGTATTAACCGCCTGGTAACGCCAACACGTGGTGAGATATTTATTAATGGACGCAATATTCTCGAAGCTTCGGAAAAAGAGTTGATTGATATTCGTCGTTCGGAGTTCTCTATGGTGTTCCAACACTTTGGACTGCTGCCGCACCGCACGGTGTTGAGCAATATTGCTTTTGGACTGGAGCTGCAAGGCGTACCTGCCGAAAAGCGTAATGAAATTGCGCTGGAAAGTATGGAGCAGGTGGGCCTGAGCGGTTATGAGAATATGATGGTGAGCGAACTTTCGGGTGGAATGCAGCAGCGTGTCGGTTTGGCACGGGCACTGGCCAACGATCCGGAGATTCTGCTGATGGATGAAGCTTTTTCGGCACTGGACCCGCTGATTCGGGTACAAATGCAGGAAGAGTTGCTTGTTTTACAGAAAAAACTGAAGAAAACCATCGTGTTTATTACACACGACCTGAATGAAGCTATTAAGTTAGGTGACCGGATTGCGATTATGCGTGACGGTGAGGTAGTACAAATTGGAACTCCGGAGGAGATTCTGACCAACCCGGCCAACGATTATGTGGAAGATTTTGTGGAGAGTGTGGACCGCGGTAAAATTGTAACCGCTTCGTCGATTATGAGATCGCGGCCTGTGGTGGCCAGGTTCCCGAAAGAGGGACCGGCCATGGTGATACGAAAAATCAGAGAGAAAAACTTAGTTTCGCTACCTGTGGTGAATGAAGAAAAAGAGTTGATTGGCAGTGTACGGCTAAAACCCCTCGTCAGGCTACGAAATCAGAAAGTGCGGACCATTGAGTCGGCCATCGAGGAGAATATACTCTCTGTGAGTCCGGACACGGTGTTGGAAGATCTGCTTCCCTTGCTAACCCAAACCAACGCACCAATTTGCGTGGTGGATGAGGAGAACAAACTACTCGGTATCATCCCTTTGCACTGGATTGTGATTGAGATGACCGGAATGGAGAAAACAGAAATTGATGAAATAATTCAAAGTTCGCAATTATGATTAAGATAGGAAAATATATAGAGATAGCCATTGAGTGGCTGATGGAGAATTTTAGTGGATTTTTTGACGGACTCAACCAGGTAGTAGGTGGGTTTATTGATGGATTTCAGCATATACTGTTTATCACCCCTTTTTATGTCATAATTGCTCTGCTTACGTTGCTGGCCTGGTTCAAAGTGGGTCGTGGCGTAGCAATTTTCACCCTGCTGGGTTTGCTGTTGATATTTTTCATGGGCTATTGGAAAGAGACCATGGATACCTTAGCGCTGGTGCTTTCATCTACCTTTATTGCCCTTCTGCTCGGGATTCCGCTGGGACTTTGGGCAGGAAACAGCGACCGGGTTGAACATATAATGCGTCCTGTATTAGACTTTATGCAGACTATGCCCGCTTTTGTGTATCTCATTCCCGCGGTGCTCTTTTTCGGACTGGGAACCGTTCCGGGAGCATTTGCAACGGTGATATTTGCAATGCCGCCTGTTGTTCGTCTCACCAGTCTGGGGATTCGCCAGGTGCCGGAGGATATTGTTGAAGCGACCGAATCATTTGGAGCGACCCGCTCACAACTGCTTTATAAAGTGCAGTTGCCACTGGCGATGCCGACGATTCTTACAGGAG
>CAYPPC010000055.1:12836-13618 GCA_964412435.1 uncultured Paludibacter sp. | reverse complement strand
TTTGATACTCTTTGCTGAACTTGGTCATTTCCAGAATGGAAGCAATATTATCCTCTACAGTCATTTTTCTAAAGACTGAAGCCTCCTGTGCCAGGTAGCCGATACCCCTTTGAGCCCGGCGAAATACCGGAAATTTGGTAATCTCCTCTTCGTTGAGAAAAATTTTCCCGGAGTTGGGAGTCACCAGCCCTGTAGTCATGTAAAAGGTGGTAGTTTTTCCGGCTCCGTTGGGACCCAGCAGACCTACAATCTCTCCTTGCTGCACGTGAATCGACACATGGTCAACCACAGTGCGCCGGCCATATTTCTTCACCAGATTCTCCGTCCGGAGGGTCATCGGTTTTGAAACGGCACTCTCTTCAGTTGCCTGCTCAATGTCTTGTATCTTGTTTTCTTCCATTCCTGCAAATTTTAATTGCAAATGTACAATTTTTTAATGATAATTGAGCCAATGAGATGATTAATCACCGGCTAATACTGCTCTTGTTCGCTTGGGTTAAACCTTATGATTGCTCTTCGGCTTTTACTTTCTCTCTAAGAAGTCATTTAGACTTTAACATTGTTCTGGTTTGTTGAGTTTGCCAACAAAAATATCGAAGATGTTTTTCTCTATGTTCTCGAAAACAAACTTTATAGTATGCCAAATGTTGTTTATTATGAAAATTATGTGCTCTATATGTTAGTAAAAGTAAGTCTATACAGTTTGTTAAAAGAGAGGGATAACAGTTTTGCGAACATACTTATATTCAAATTTTGCACCGGATTTTCTACCACCGGGAGTA
>CAYPPC010000055.1:10740-12826 GCA_964412435.1 uncultured Paludibacter sp. | reverse complement strand
TTTCGATAGCTGCTCGAGCCCGCCGCACGGGAGCTGCAGGCCGATTTTGCTCACAAACTGCCCACCGTCGCCGTGGGCAGGCCGCTCTTGGGCGCGTTGGCGCCCGGGGGCAGCAGGTAGGGGCCGAAGCGGATCACCTCCTCGCCCAGCCAGTCGGGTGATTCGTAGGTTTCATTTTCAGCCTCCAGTTCAAGCTCAGCGAGCAAAAGTCCCTCGTTTTCACCTAAAAAACGATCCACTTCGAATACCTTTCCGGCATAAACTACCTCGTAACGTATTTTGTCGATAATGCTGTTTTCACAAAGCTCCATCAGCAGCTCTGCTTCCTCCACAGTAATCTCTTTCTCCCACTCAAACCGGGCAAATCCGTTCTCATTGGTCGCTCCTTTGATGGTGAGGTAGCCTGTGTCGCCTTTGATACGAACTCGAACTGTTTTGCCTTTCGAACTTACAATATAACCCTGTTTAATGGGGTAGGACTTGCTAATAAAAGGCATAAAATCACCTTTTACTAAAAATTTTCTCTCAATTTCAATATACTTTGCTTGCTCCATAATTTCAATTTGTTGTTTGTTAAAGTATTACCAGCCCTCTTTGGCCTCCCTGCGGCAAATGGTCAGGTAAGGGCACCAACTGCAGAGTTTGTCATTTTCCACCTGGGTGAATGGCGTGTTTTCATCGAAGATCTCATTCAATGTTTCTGTCAGATGCTCATTAAACTCCTGTCGATAGGGGGCGTAATCATCGACTTCTGCTTTCTCTTCCGCATCATAAAGCATGGTGCTGAATTTATCTGAAAATACCTCCCGCACTCTGAAAACCTGTGGGGTAATATGCATCGATTCAGACTGCTCCCCGGCTTGCTGCATATAGAGTTCACTGTATAAAAATGTCTGCATCACCGCCCTGGGTCTTTTGTCTGCCTCTTTTTCAAAGAGCTGTTCCATACTTTTGAAACTCAGCTCATCACCGCCTGTTTTATAGTCAATAATCACTGTTTTGCCCGCTTTCCGGTCCACCCGGTCCACCTTACCTCCCAGTTTTATTTTTCGACCCTCAATCGGGTAGTCGATTTTGATATCCTGCTCCGACTTAATATGTGTAAAAGGTGCATTTTCAGCATCTTTTCGAATGATTCCTACAATATAATCATAAAGGATATTGGCGTAGAGCTTGTAACTTCCTTCTAATTCAATGGTTTCGTCGCTCTCCGGATCTTTTTTGAAAAACTCAGCAGCAAAAGCTTGAGTGATTGCTTTTTCAATCAGCACTCTGTTTTTTGCCATAGACTCCAACTGGTCACGGCTGAGCTCTCTTCCTTCGTATTCTTTGTAGAGGTTCTCCATTACGTGGTGCAAAAGCGTTCCAAACATGGCCGCTTCTATTCCTTCGGTCACCTCATCCTGCTCCCGCAGCCGCTCCACATAGCTGAAATAGAAGCTGAGCGGACAGTTAATATAAGTGTTGATCGAACTGGGTGAAAGGCTGCGTTGCTCTTTGGCGCCGCTTACAAACTGAAAGAGCTTGTCTCGCACTTCACCTGTTTTGGCTACCTCAATTTTTCCGTTTTCCGGCAGATTGACATCGTATGTGAGGTTGATTCGTTTGAAATCAATTCTGTAGTGGTATTGCAACTGATAAATATAACGGCTCACTTCACCGGTTTGCATCCCTTCGCTGCGACTGTCATACAAAAAATAGATTTTTCTGGTTCGTTGTATCAGCCTGTAAAAGTTGTAGGAGGAGATGGCGTCGTGCTGCTCATCAGTGGGAAGCCCGAATGCGCGGCGCAGATTGAAAGGTATAAAGCTGTTGGCACTCTGCCTTTTGGGGAAAACGCCCTCATTGAATGAGGCGATAATCAGATTTTCAAAGTCGAGTCCCCGTGTTTCCAGCATCCCCATCACCTGCAGTCCGTTGAGTGGTTCCCCTTCAAAGGGAATGGTAACGCCGCCAACCAACCGCCGGATCAGCCGCACCAGAGTGTCGAGACTCATAGCAGGCACGCCGGAGTTTTTCATCACTTCCTGCATTCTGTTAATGGCGGTGTAGTATTGAAAAATAAAATCAGCTTCGAGTCGCGCAG
>CAYPPC010000055.1:5508-10730 GCA_964412435.1 uncultured Paludibacter sp. | reverse complement strand
CTCACTCACCCGGGCAAACTGCTGCCAGCGAATGTTCAGCTCTTTGAGCAGATTGAGCAGATAAGGAATAAACTTGACAGGTTCTTTCTGCAGTGTGAAAATCATACTGAACAGCTCGTCTCCTTCAAAAAACTCCTCTTCCACATAGATGGAGTTATTCTCTATCATTTTCTTTGTGAAATGGCGTACCTGTTCACTGTTGATTTTAGAGATATACTGGTGGTTCAGAATATTAGAAACGGTGATATGGTAAAATTTACCGGCAGAGCTGGTGCGTCTTTGCAACTCAAAGATATTTTCTAAAAGGCTGGTTACGGGTGTGGCTTTCAGTGGAAATCCCATCGTAACGTTGATGTTGCTGATTTTCTCCGGGAGGGAGTGAAGCAGAGGCACCAGCAGGCTCTCGTCGGGGAGCACCACAGCTGTTTTAATCAGCTCCTTTTCGTCCGGATTTTCAGAGTAGAGCTGATCGAGCAGCCGGTGTATCTCTTTGGTTTGTCCCACCGAAGAGGGGATGGAAATCAGCTCAATCTCTTTGTTGTCAATGCCGGCTTCTCCGGTACCGATATTTAGTTTGGAGGGAAACTCCCTGATATTCTCTTCGTAAAACTTTGAAGCTTTATTCTCTTTGTCACGCAGCACACCGACCTCATAATCCCAGTAAAAATCAGCCTGACCTGCCTTTTGTAAACTTTTGAAAAGTGCGGTCTCACTCGGATTCAGAGCATTAAATCCTACAAAAACAAAGCTCTTGCCTTCAAAATAGCTGTCAGGATTGCCGTCGCGAAGTTGTTCGGCCACTTCCCGGAATATCATCCCCTCTGTGGCGCGGTTTTCGCTTCGCAGCTCTTCGCGCGACCGGGTGTAAAGGTCTGCCAGTACCTCCCAGATAGCGATAAAACTCTTTTGGGTGCTGCTTTTTTTATCCTCTGACTGAGGAATGGTGTGTGCCCAAAAGTGCTCGATGGCTTTTCTTTGTTCCTCGCTCAATGCTTCAAAGGTGTTGTCAATTTCTCTGATATGGGTGATATTTCTGAAAAAATTGGTGGCATCAATCAGGTGCTTATCTACCTCGTCAAAATCCCCCAGCAACATTTCACCCCAAAACACAAAGGAGTCAAAATCTTCCTCGGTTTTGCTGATGTCGCGATAGAGACGATAGATGCGAAACAATTCGGCAGTGCGGTCTGCCGGCAACCGATCTGATGCATTGAAAAAGCACTCATTCACCGTGATAATTTCAGGTGAAAATACAGGGGCTTCAATAATTTCTCCCAGATATTTCTGGAAAAACAGACCTGCCCTTCGGTTGGGAAACACAAATGTATATTTACGAATATCGGCTCCGCAGTTATTGTAAAAAGTGCCCGCCAGACGGTATAAAAACGAATTCATAGCTTTAATCTTTGAGTTGCTAAATTACACAATATTATTCAATGTCCGTTGATAAATGAAACTTTATTGCTATTTTTGCTGAGTGTGCTTTCAGAATCTTGCTCTTTTGTGAAATATTATTGAATATGTAATTAATCGGACGTGTTAAGCGTTATTCTTTTATGATAGGGACGATAGTCAATACTTTTGCGGTGATTGCCGGCGGCGGTATCGGTATGCTTTTGAAAAAAGGAATGCCGGAGCGTATCAAAACAATCTATTTCCAGGCGGTGGGACTTTTTACGCTGGCTATCGGAATCAGTATGGTTTGGAAAATGGAGCATATACTGATTGTAGTGGGCAGTGTGGTAATAGGTGCGGTGCTGGGCGAATGGTGGAATCTTGAAAAAGGGGCTGATCGCCTGAGCGACTGGACCAAAGAGAAACTAAGGCTTGGCAGCGATCAGTTTACCGAAGGTCTCACCACAGCTTTTCTGCTATTTTGTGTCGGTGCTCTCACCATCATGGGTGCCATTGAAGAGGGAATTTCGGGCACCTCGCGCCTGCTTCTGACCAAATCTGTTTTGGATTTTTTCTCAGCGCTTTTGCTCGCTTCTGCCTTTGGGGTAGGAGTGCTATTTTCTGCGGTTCCGCTTTTTCTCTTTCAAGGCGGTATCACTCTTTTAGCCCGATTTTTCGGTAATTTCCTGTCTGAAAATACCATCCAGGCGCTTACTACCGTGGGAGGTATTTTGCTGCTTGGTCTGGCTGTTAATATTCTTGAGATTAAAAAGCTTCGTATTCTGAACATGTTACCCGCGCTACTTGTTGTAGTGGTGCTAATGTGGATCTCCGGAAAACTTAATATACAACTCTTATGAACTTAACTTTGGCTTTAGTCTGTTTTGTGGTTGGTTTTGTCTCAGTTACTACGATGAAGTACCTGCTGTTGTACAAAAACCTGCAGCGCGAAATGACATACTCCGGCAAAAGAGATTCAGCTTTGCGACGTGCCAACCGCAAACTATCTATTTTTATACCCCTCTTTTATCTGCTTGTATGGGTGCTTTGCAGCTCCTTCTATTTCTCTGTGCATGTGCCAAACCACCTTTTTTATGATGCTTTGATCACCGGAATACTCTGGCTGGTACTGATTATTCTTTCTGAATGGATTTTCTGGACTTTAGGCAAACATCGTTTGAAAATTGACAATATCTCCTTTTTCAAAGATACGCAGCCCTGGAACTCAATCTCTTACTATGCTGTGTTGGTGAGTCCGCTGATTATCGCTTTTGCTACAACCTGATAAGGGGCATGCTCATTTCCGGGCGAAATGTGCAGAAAGCAGAGGGTTTTGAAAACTTTTAAGCTTTGAAAACCGTTTTAATATTTGGTTAAATTTTGAAATTTGAAAAAAATCTGAAATATGAGTAAACGAGAAGTTTTTGAGCAAAGGCGAAAAGCTTTGCAGGATATGGAAGAGGTGGCTGTTCAAAAACAGCACATGAAACTGAAACTGACTGCCCGTGAACGCCTGAATATCCTTTTTGACGAAGGAACATTTTTTGAACTGAACCCTTTTGCCGAACCGCTGCAGGAGATTAAAAAAACACAAAATGCTTTTGGTGACGGAGTGGTGGTGGGGCGCGGTTTGATTCAGGGACGAAGCGTTTTTGCTTATGCTCAGGATTTTACCGTCATGGGCGGCTCGCTGGGCTATACCCACGGAATGAAGATTGCCAAAGTGCAGGAGATGGCCCTCAAATTTGGATCACCCATTGTGGGACTGATCGATAGTGGCGGTGCCCGCATTCAGGAGGGGATTAAAAGTCTCTCGGCCTACGCACGTATATTTAAAAACAATGTAAACTCCAGTGGTATTATCCCGCAAATCAGTGTTATTCTGGGGCCGGCTGCCGGTGGTGCAGTCTATTCTCCCGCCATAACCGACTTTATCATCATGACCAACCAGACCTCTTATATGTTTGTGACCGGTCCGGATGTGGTGAAAGAGGTGTTGGATGAAGAGATCACTATGGATGATCTGGGTGGCGGTAATATCCACGCCGAAAAGAGTGGGGTGGCTCAGTTTGTTTTTGAGGATGAGGAGCACGCCATTGTGAATGTGCGCCGTTTGCTCTCCTACCTGCCACTCAATAATTTTGATCCGCTGCCGGTTTCAACCGATGTTGATTTTAACAAAGAGCGTCAGGAGTATCTCAACAAAATTATTCCGGATGACCCCAATCGTCCTTATGATATGAAGGAAATTATCAATATTCTGGTTGATAACAACTCCTTCCTGGAAGTGCATGAAAAATATGCGCCCAATATCCTGGTGGGTTTTGCCCGTCTCGACGGAAAAACCATCGGCATTGTTGCCAATCAGCCTAAAGTGCTGGCCGGCACCCTCGATATCAATGCGAGTGTGAAGGGTGCCCGCTTTGTTCGCTTCTGCGATGCATTTAATATACCGCTTCTGGTGCTCGAAGATGTGCCCGGATTCCTGCCCGGCTCGGAGCAGGAGCACAGCGGTATCATTCGCAACGGCGCCAAACTGCTCTATGCTTTTTGTGAGGCTACCGTACCACGTGTTACCATCATCACGCGCAAAGCTTATGGTGGTGCCTATGTGGTGATGAACAGCCTCGGTACGGAGGGCGACTTTAACTTTGCCTGGCCCAGCGCCGAGATTGCGGTGATGGGACCGGCCGGAGCCATTAAGATTATTAACCGCAAAGAGCTGAAGGAGTCTGAGGATCCGGCTGCCACAGAAAAGGAGCTGATCGACAGATACAAAGAAGAGATTGCCAACCCCTTCAAGGCTGAAGAGCTGGGCATGATCGACGACGTGATTGTCCCCTCAAAAACACGCGAAACATTGATTACCGTGTTTGATATTTTATCCAACAAACAGTATTCACACCCCGAACGTAAGCACGGAAATATTCCGCTCTAAGGCTTCGTTTTGTTATTTTTGAAATATGAGTAAGAAAATATTAATAGCCAACCGCAACGAAATTGCTATCCGCATTATAAATTCGGCTAAAAAACTGGGATTGACTAGCTATGTGATCGAAACCAACCGTGAACCGGACGCACTCTATGTGGAATATGCAGATCATGTGATTCGTGTGCAGGAGGATTTATCCGAGAAAACAGTATTTTTGGATCCTGAAAAAATGGTAGAGCTGGCACTGGAGCATGAGATCGATATGATTCATCCCGGTTACGGCTTTCTGGCCGAAAATCCCGATTTTGCAGCTCTTTGCCAGGAAAAAGGCATTATATTTATTGGCCCTTCTCCTGAGTTAATCCGGGATATGGGTTTGAAGACCGTAGCCAAAAAGCTCGCTTCTGAAACAAATATGCCGCTGGTGCCGGGCAGCCCGGGTGCCATCACTGATGCCAAAGAGGCGAAAGAATTTGCCGACAAGGTAGGTTATCCTGTTATTTTGAAGGCTTCAGCCGGTGGCGGTGGCCGGGGAATGCGTATTGTTGAAAAACCGGACACTATGGAGCGACACTTCAAATCGGCTTATGATGAGGCGGTTGCTGCTTTTGGTAACGGAGATATGTTTATTGAAAAATACCTGGTTAACCCGAAGCACCTGGAGTTTCAGATTTTGGGCGATAAGCACGGGAATGTGATTCATCTGGGAGAACGGGAGTGCTCGTTGCAGCGCAAGCACCAGAAAATTGTGGAGGAGGCGCCATCAGCAAGTATCAGCGATGCGAAAAGAGCAGAAATGGGCGAGCTCTCGGTGCGCTTTGCCAAAGAGATCGGCTACTACTCAGCCGGCACCATCGAGTTTATTCTGGATGAAGACGGCTCCTACTATTTTATG
>CAYPPC010000055.1:0-5498 GCA_964412435.1 uncultured Paludibacter sp. | reverse complement strand
GATTCAGGTGGAACACACGGTAACGGAAATGGTCACCGGTGTGGACCTGATAGAGTGGCAAATCCGTATCGCTTTGGATGAAAAACTGACTTTGACACAGGATGATATTCAAATTAAAGGCTGGGCCATCGAGTGTCGTGTAAATACGGAGGATCCGCAAAACAGGTTCAGTCCGCAAACCGGATTTATTGAGAAAATCAATTTTCCTCACGGAGATAATATCCGGGTTGAGACCGGTGTGAAAGCTTTTTCGATGGTAACACCCTATTTTGATTCGATGATTGCCAAAATCATTGTGCATGGTGATGATCGGGATGATTGTATCCGCAAAACACTGGGGGCGCTCGATGAGTTTTATGTTTCAGGACTAAAAACAACCGTACCTTTCTGCCGCACTGTGCTGCGCAGCAAGGAGTTTCGCGATGCCAGCTACACCACCGGTTGGGTCGATCAGGTTTTCACAACCGATATGCTTGAGTCAGAGGATGATGCTATGATTGCTGCACTGGCAGCTACCATCACCTATGCCAAGGAGTACCTGCAGTACTCTTCCGAATCGCCTATGTTCAAGAGCGAATCGCTCAATGTGTGGGTACTCAATAAGCGACTCAATAAGTAATCAGAATGTTAATCCGAAATTTAGAAAAAAATGGCAACACCTTATGTATATAAACGGGATGCAACCCGACTTTTTATTGCGATGCGCGACAATGGCGAACGCTTCAAAATCTATCTCCCCAAAGAGTCCAAACCTATTATCAACGGAGAAGAGAAGGATGTCTTTTTTGTGGAACACAAAAATGATTTCTCCTCCTTCAGCCTGGGTGATAAGATGTATCGCTGCGATATAACCCAGCGTGATCAGAATCGTATCATGGTGAAGGTGAACGGGGTAGAGTATAAGTTCAGCCTGGAATCGATCTTCTCTTATCTGCGTCAGAGCATGATGAACAAGGGAGAGGATGCCGAAATGAAAAATATCATTAAATCGCAGATGCCGGGGAAAATTGTCGATATTTTTATGAGTGAAGGCGACCTGGTGAACGAAGGCGAGGCAATTCTCAGCCTGGAAGCGATGAAAATGCAAAATGAAATCAATGCACCCTGCAACGGAGTGATCCGGAAGATTCATGTTGTTCCGGGGCAGTCGGTGATGCAGGATGAGCTGATGGTTGAAATCACCTCCATCGACGAGTAGAGCAGCCATTTACCGGCGGGTAAATATAGAGTAAAAGAGCGGTACAGGAGAGCAGTCCGGTTTTCTGCAGCTTATGAACTGAAAGGGAAAATTTGAAAATCGCCCAAGATAAATGTGGGATAAAGCGTTATAATAAGTTATTAATAAGTTTATTCCAAAAAATATTTGTAATTTTGCAGCTCAAATTTTTTTAACTATGGAGTTTTCAGCTCAGCAGATTGCAGATTATCTAAAAGGCACCATAGAAGGTGATTCTACGGTGAAAGTAAGTGCATTTTCAGAAATTGAAAAAGCCGGCCCGGGTACACTCAGTTTTCTCTCTAACCTGAAATATAAACATTTTCTTTATGAAACAGGAGCTTCCGTGGTTCTTGTCAATAAAGATTTTAAGCCGGAGAAGCCTACGCAGGCCACACTGATTTTTGTGGACAATGCCTATGAGGCGCTGGCCGCTCTGCTTGATATGGTAGAGAAGTTAAAGCCCCGAAAGAGCGGTGTATCACCTCAGGCTTTCATAGCCCCAACGGCAAAAATTGGCACGAATGTTTACATCGCGCCATTTGTGTATGTAGGGGAGGGTGCTGAAATCGGCAACAACGCCTATATCGATGCCGGAAGCTATATCGGTGAAAATGTAAAGATAGGCGAAGAGTGTGAGATTCACAGCGGTGTGAAGATTGAAAAAGAGTGTGTTATTGGTAAAAACTGTATTTTACATGCCGGTGTAGTAATCGGCTCTGATGGTTTTGGCTTTGCACCTACACCGGATGGCTCTTATCGTAAAATACCGCAGGTGGGTAATGTGATTATTGAAGATGATGTTGAAATTGGTGCCAATACCACCGTGGACCGCGCCACCCTGGGCAGCACTATCATTCGTCAGGGAGTGAAACTCGACAACCTGGTGCAGATAGCTCACAATGTTGAGATTAAGAAAAATACTGTGATTGCGGCTCAGTCAGGTATCGCCGGTTCGTCAACTATTGGTGCTAATTGCATCCTTGCAGGGCAGGTTGGTGTGGCGGGACACATCGAAATTGCCGACGGTTCCATTTTTGGAGCTCAAACCGGTGTGGCCAACACAGTGAAAGAGCCTAAGAGCATTATGCAGGGATATCCTGCTGTGCCCGTAGGTATTTTCCGTCGCTCAACGGTAGTATTTAAGAATCTTCCTGAGCTGCAGAGAATGGTTTATGATCTGCAAAAACAGGTGGATGAGCTGAAAGAAAACAATTAATTAAAACTCCAAAAGTAAAAAACAAATTATTAACAGCTCCGGAAAAGGCTGTTTCAAACAGTGAGCCGGCGCAATATAACTTTCAATTATGTCATTACAAAAAACACTCAAAGCAGCATTCGAACTGAAAGGTACGGGGCTGCACACAGGGCTGGATATCCATATTAAATTTTTACCCGCTCCGGCTGATCACGGTATCCGCATCAAGCGGGTCGATCTGGAAGGTGAACCTGTAATTCCTGCATTGGCAGATTATGTGGTGTCAACTGTCAGAGGCACAGTATTGAAACGGGGTGAAATGCAAATCGGTACTATCGAGCATGCTATGGCTGCCCTTTATGCCTGTGAAATTGACAACTGTCTTATCGAGGTGGATGCTCCTGAATTTCCTATTCTGGACGGCAGCTCGAAAATCTACTGTGATGAGATTAAAAAAGTCGGCTGCGAAGAGCTGGATAATACAGAAAGAGACGTATATATCGTTAGAAAAAAGATAGAGTACGGCGATGAGGAGAGTGGTGCAAAAATCACACTTCTGCCGGATGATGAATTTTCAGTAGAGATTTTTGTGGACTATAACTCAAAAGTGATGCCTCCGCAGTATGCTTCGCTGGAACATCTGAGTGAGTTTACAGAAGAGATTGCAGACGCACGTACATTTGTTTTTGTACGCGAAATTGAGCCGCTGCTTAATCAAAACCTGATTAAAGGTGGTGCACTCGACAATGCCGTGGTAATTTATGATAAAGAGATGCCGCAGGAGGAACTGGATAAACTGGCCGAACTGATGAACCACCCTCGTGTTGAGGTGAGCGAACTGGGCATCCTCGGCACAGAGCTGCGTCACAACAATGAGCTGGCACGTCACAAGCTGCTCGATGTAATTGGTGACCTGGCATTGATTGGCCGACCGATTCAAGGTAAAGTGATTGCACGTTACCCAGGACATAAAATTAACACAGAAGCGGCTAAACATATCCGAAAAGAGATTAAGAGACAAGAGGTGCAGGCGCCGGTTTACGACGACACCATTCCTCCGGTACTCGATACAGTAGCCATTCGCAAAATGCTGCCACACCGCTGGCCTATCCAGATGGTTGATAAAATCATTGACATCCGCGACCGCTCGATTGTCGGCGTAAAAAACATCGCTGCCAACGAAACTATCTTTATGGGGCACTTCCCCGAAGAGCCGGTGATGCCGGGCGTTCTATTGGTTGAAGCGATGGCACAAACAGGCGGTTTGCTTGTGTTGAACCAACTGGATGATCCGGAGCTTTACTCCACCTATTTCCTGAAAATTGATAATGTGAAGTTCCGCCAGAAGGTGGTTCCCGGTGATACAGTTATCTTCCAGGTAACTTTGCTGGATGAGATTCGTCGCGGTGTTGCCACTATGCGCGGGTATGCTTTTGTTGGAGGTGTAATAACAACAGAAGCTGAGTTTATGGCTCAGATTGTAAAAAACAAATAAGAAAATTTATAGATGATACACGAGTTAGCACATATTCATCCTGATGCAAAAATTGGTGCTTCAGTGGTGGTGGCCCCGTTTGTTACAATAGAAAAAAATGTGGAAATTGGCGATGGAACCGTTATCGGACCTAATGCCACTATTCTGGAAGGTGTCAGAATCGGGAAAAACTGTAAAATATCTTCAGGTGCCGTAATTGGCGGATTGCCGCAGGATCTGAAATACAGAGGTGAAGACACGCTGGCCATTATTGGTGACAATACTACCATTCGTGAGTTTGTGACCATCAACCGCGGAACTGCAGCTAAAAACCAAACGGTGGTAGGCAGCAACTGTCTGCTTATGGCTTATGTCCATATTGCTCACGACTGTATTGTGGGCGATAATGTCATTCTGGGTAATGTAACTCAGCTGGCAGGCGAAGTGGAGGTGGATGACTGGGCCATTATGGGTGGCGGTACATTGATTCATCAGTTTTGCCGCATCGGCAAACATGTGATGATTCAGGGCGGATCCAAAGTAACCAAAGATGTACCTCCCTACGTAACTGCCGGTCGCGAACCGATTCAATATGCCGGTGTAAACTCTATCGGTATGCGCCGCCGCGAGTTTTCCAATGAAAAGATTGGAGAGATTCAGGAGATTTACCGACATCTTTTCCAGTCCGGTATGAACACAACCAATGCGCTGGAGATGATTGAAAAAGAGGTGGCACCGAGTGAAGAGCGGGACGAAATTGTAAACTTCGTAGCTAATTCGCCGCGCGGCCTGATCAAAGGGTATACAAAATAGAGAAAAAATAAAAGATTTAATAAAATTGATATTCGGAAAAATACCGAAGAAATTGTATGGAAAGAAGTTTAAATTTTATCGAACAAATTGTAGTTGATGACTTAAAAACAGGTAAAAATGACGGACGCATTCAGACGCGTTTCCCGCCGGAACCTAACGGCTACCTGCACATCGGTCATGCAAAAGCAATTTTTATTGACTTCGGAATTGCTGAACGCTACAACGGAGTTTGCAACCTGCGTTTTGACGACACTAACCCGGTGAAAGAGGACGTAGAGTACGTAGATGCCATTATGGAAGATATTAAATGGCTCGGTTTTGAGTGGGAAAATGTGTATTATGCATCTGACTACTTTCAGCAACTCTGGGATTTGGCGGTACAATTTATTAAAGATGGTTTGGCCTATGTAGATGAGCAATCAGCCGAAGAGATAGCCAAACAAAAAGGAACACCCACCACTCCCGGTATTGAGAGCCCATATCGCAATCGTCCAGTTGAAGAGAACCTGGAACTGTTCCAAAAAATGACGAATGGTGAAATTGAAGAGGGCGCTATGGTATTGCGAGGCAAAATTGATATGGCGAATCCGAATATGCACTTCCGTGATCCGATTCTGTATCGCATTATCACTTCACACCCGCACCACCGCACCGGTTTCGACTGGAAGGTGTATCCGATGTATGACTTTGCCCACGGGCAGTCAGACTATTTTGAGGGTGTAACTCACTCCATCTGTACCCTTGAATTTGAGGTGCATCGTCCGCTTTATGATTGGTTTATCGATCAGTTCAAAGAG